>CAZWGG010000277.1:0-7188 GCA_964633305.1 uncultured Bacteroidales bacterium | reverse complement strand
TGACAAGGTAGGGCATGAGATAATGGAAAATGGGGTTGAACAGTGGTCATCAATAACTAAAATGCCTTTGTATGATAAAACAGGACAATGCATTGGTACATTTGGCATTACAAAGAATATTACTGAGTATAAAAAGATGGAAATGGAAGACAAGACAAAAAATGAAGAATTGATGGCACAGGAAGAAGAGCTCAGGCAAAACCTTGAAGAGATGGAAACTGCCCAGGAAGAATTACAACGGCATGTTGATGAACATATGAAAGTTCAAAAAGAACTTATTAAAGAAAAAGCCTTGTTAGATTCTCTTCTAAACAATCTCCCTGACTTTATATATTTTAAGGATAATGAAAGTAAATTTATCCGTATCAGCGAATCAATGCTTCCCATCTTTCCGGTAAAAAGCACAAAAGAGATGTTAGGCAAATCGGACTTTGATTTCCAAGCCAAAGAAATAGCACAAAAATACTTCAATGAAGAACAAGAAATAATAAAAACAGGGAAGGGAGTTGTTGATGCAATTACTCACGAGACTTTTGAAAATGGTATTGAAAAATGGTCTTCTATCACAAAAATGCCCTTAATAGATGAAAATGGAGATTGTATTGGAACTTTTGGAATTACCAAAGATATTAGTGAGATTAAGAAACTTGAAATTGAAGCAAACGAAAAAGCTGAAGCGTTGCTAGCTCATGAAGAAGAACTCAGGCAAAACTTGGAAGAAATGAAAACAGTACAGGAAGATCTTCAAAGACAGAAGGAGAGCCTTGATTTCGAAAAATCTCTGATGGATGCACTTATGAATAATATCCCCGATACCATTTATTTTAAAGACACTGAATGTCGGTTTATAAGAGTCAGCAAATCTTTGGTGCCAAAATTTAATGTCAAATCGGAGGAAGAAATATATGGTAAATCTGATTTTGATTTTCATGGAACGGAACATGCACAGGGAACCTACGATGACGAGCAGAGAATCATGAAAACAAGAAAAGCACGTTTAAATATTATTGAAGAAGAAGCCTTTGATGATGGTAGGGTAACCTGGGGTGTTACATCCAAAATGCCACTCATAGGTAGGAATGGCAAAGTTATAGGCACTTTTGGCATAACTTCAGACATTACTGAATTGAAAAAAATGGAGATAGACATAAAAGAAAAGAATGAAGCTCTCCAGGCACAGGAAGAGGAATTGAGGCAAAACCTGGAAGAAATGCATACCATTCAGGATAATTTGCAAAAACAGATTAATGCAAAGGAAAAATTGATGCAAAACTTAGTAAAACAAAATGCATACTTAGATGCACTTATGAATAATCTTACTGACTGGATATATTTCAAAGATAAGGACTGTAAATTTTTAAGAGTAAGTAAATCGATGGTTGAATTGTTTGATGAATTTAATAAACCAGAACAGATTATTGGTAAATCAGATTACGACTTCTTTGACGAAAAAGGTGCTAAACGTAGATATGATGATGAACAAAAGATTATAAAAACACGCAAGGGAATAACTAATTTTATTGATCATGAAATAACAGAAAACGGAGTGGAGAGATGGGTGTCAATTACTAAATTGCCATTAATTAATGAAAATAACAAAGTTATTGGTACTTTTGGAATTTCAAGAGACGTTACCGATATCAAGAAACTGGAACTGGAAGCCAGGGGAAAAGAAAAAGAGTATAAAGAAAAATATGAACAATTAGCAAAGGAACTAGCTCGAAAAAAGAAATGATCGGTTAAAAAAACTGAAGATTGATTAGGCTTTGATCCAAAAATTTTTAAGCAATGAAGGTATAGTTATATTTTATACTGTACTTTTTTCTTGATTAATACAAAATTTTATATTTGATTTACATTTTATGGAAGTAGAAAAAACAGTAATTTATTTTTCAAAAGTTAATCCAAACGGAAAAATTCCCTCAAAAAGAAAAGAAGATGCAGGTTATGATTTATATGCTTGTTTTGAAGAAGAACAAATAATCATTCAACCCAATGAAATTTGCTTAGTTCCAACTGGCATTGCAACAGCTTTTAACAGCAACTATGTATTAATTGTTAAAGAAAGAAGCAGTAGCGGATCAAAAGGATTAGCCGTTCGCATGGGAGTAATTGATTCAGGATACCGAGGAGAGATAATGGTTGGTCTTAACAACACAAATAATAGACCTATCATAATTACAAAAAAATCGGATTATAACGATTCTGGTACTATACTTTACCCTTATAATAAGGCAATTGCCCAGGCTATTTTACTTGTTGTTCCAAACGTTCTTATAAATGAAATTCCTTATGACGAATTGTTAAAATACGTTTCAGAGCGTAAAGATTCTTTTTTAGGGGCTAGCGGAAAATAATCCATTATGTTTCGTGCTATCCATCTTCTTTTACAGTATTAGAATTTCAATGAAAAATTTTATCTTTAATTCAAATATTCTGTAAATTCATATGTTATTGAGCATATAACAACAAAATTAGTGAACGATTTTGTTATTGATACAAATAAAGAAATAACCCATGGGATAAAAAAGGTTATAAATGATCAGATTGATCATGTTATTCAAATTTGTTCTGATGAAAATAAGTGGGATATCCACAAATTCATTCATGAAATAAGAAAAAGTTTTAAAAGAATAAGAGCAGTATTACGACTGGTTCGAGATGAAATAGGTTATGACAATTATTCCCGGGAAAATATATTTTACCGTGATACAAATAGGAAATTGTCTATATACGTAATTATAAAGTATTTTTGAACAACGAAAAGGGATACAAGCAAAAATATGGCCGCTTGCATTAAGTGTATTACAAGATAGCCCTTTTGTTTTTATAGAGAAAGTATACAAATGCCGACTGATTCAAACATAATTTTTTGCAAACAATTGCATATTAGTAAAAATCATTCTATCTTCCTTTTTTATTGCAGTATTAATTTTAATTATATTAAAAAAATGAATCTTAAAACTTTGAGCTTTATATCTTTATTGCTATTATTTCAATATCCCCTTTTCTCACAAAGCAACTCAGACAAGAAGCTTCCTGCCGATAGTTCTGTTAAAATAGGAAAACTAAAAAATGGATTAACCTATTACATACGTAAAAATTCAAAACCGGAAAATCGTGTAGAAATGCGTCTTGTTGTTAAAGCAGGGTCAGTTTTGGAAGATGATGACCAACAGGGATTGGCCCACTTTGTTGAACATATGGCTTTTAATGGGACTAAGAATTTTGAAAAGAATGAACTAATTGACTATTTAGAATCACTTGGTATTCAATTTGGACCTGAAATAAATGCCTATACTGGTTTTGATGAAACTGTTTATATGCTTACGCTACCAACCGATTCAGCTCATATTTTAAATACCGGTTTCCAAGTAATGGAAGATTGGGCCCATAACCTGACATTCAATCATGAAGAAATTGACAAAGAACGGGGCGTAGTATTGGAAGAATGGAGAATTGGAAGAGGAGCATATCAAAGAATTCTTGATAAAATACTTCCTGTTGTATTAAAAGATTCAAAATATGCCGAACGTTTACCGATTGGCAAAAAGGAAATCATTGAGAATTTTGAATATAAAACACTTGTTAAGTTTTATCGTGATTGGTATCGTCCTGATCTTATGGCATTTATTATTGTAGGTGATATTGATGTTGAAGAAACTGAATTAATGATCAAGGAGCACTTTAACCAATTTGAAGTAAAGGAAAATGCACGTAAACGTGTTTATTATACTATACCTGATCATTATGAAACACTTGTTACTATTGCAACTGACAAAGAAATGCCAGGAACTTCTGTGGCCATTTATTATAAAAAAGATGCAAAAGACATAAAAACTTATGATGATTATCGTTTTATGTTTTTATACAGCTTATTTACAGGTATGCTTAATCAGCGGTTAAATGAATTAAAAGAAAAACCTGAGCCCCCCTTTATTGATGCAGACACCTATTATGGAGATTTTTTAGCAAAAAATAAAAAAGTATATGAGGCTTCAGCCATTGTTAGTGAAACAGGTGTGGTAAAAGGACTGAAAACATTACTTGAAGAAAATCACAGGGTAAATCTACATGGATTTACCGACAGTGAACTGAAACGTTATAAAAAAGTATTATTAAACTTCTACGAAAAAGCATATAGCGAAAAAGATAAAACAGAATCAGACAGCTATGCTTCTGAATATGTTAGAAATTTTTTGAATAACGAGCCAATACCTGGTATTGAGTTTGAATATGAATTTGTAAAGGAATATTTACCGGGAATTAAACTGGATGAGCTAAACCAATTAGCTAACAAGCTTATTACCCGGGAGAATAGAGTTATAGTAGTTACCGAACCAGAAAAAAAAGATATTCCGGTTATTAATAAAGAAGAGTTACTAAGCATTGCAAATACTGTTGATAATTCTGAGTTAGAACCTTACGTTGATAAAATTACAGGATCTGATTTAATGGTTGTGAAACCAGATAAAGGAAGAATTCTTTTTTCTAAAAAATTAAAAGATATTGATGCCGTTGAATTTAAACTTTCAAATGGGGCTAAAGTTGTATTAAAGTCAACTGATTTTAAAAACGATGAAATTTTAATGCGTGCTGAAAGCAAAGGGGGAATGTCACAGGTACCGGATGAAGATCATCAATCAGCCCTTCATGCCTCTGATATAATAAATGAAAGTGGGATAGGAGAGTACTCAAAAACTGATTTACAAAAAATGCTTGCCGGTAAAACCATACATGTATCTTCAAAAATAGAAATGTATACGGAAAGTATTGTTGGAAATTCATCTCCAAAAGATATGGAAACGCTTTTTCAACTTACTTATTTATATTTTACTAAGCCACACAAAGATGAATCGGCTTATCAATCTTATATAAATAAGCAAAAAGCATTGTACAAAAATGTATTATCTGATCCGGTGCAATATTTTTATAATCAATACCGGATTCTAAAAGCTAGCAATCATTCCAGGGCAATTGTTATTCCAAAAGAAGAAGATTGGGAAAAAATTGATTTTCAAGAAGTTTATAAAATATATTCTAATAGATTCTCAGATGCTAGTGATTTTACGTTCTTTTTTGTAGGAGCTTTTAAAATAGATTCAATAAAACCTTTGATTGAACAATATATTGCAAGTTTACCTTCCGGGAATACTAATGAATCGTGGAAAGACTTAGGCATTCGGCCTCCGGAAAAGACTTTAGAAAAAAATATTTATAAAGGAACAGATCCGAAAAGTATTGTAATTACTTATTTCGAGACCAAAAAACCATGGAATGAACACGATGCTTTTCTCTTTTCTATCGTCGGTAATATTTTAAACAGGGAATATCTTAAAATTCTTCGTGAAGAAATGAGTGGCGTGTATAGCGTACAAACCAAAGCCATTTTTTCAAAAATACCTTACGACCATGCTTCATTACAGATTTTAATGCCATGTTCGCCGGATAATACAGATAGTTTAACAATCGCGGCGTTTGATGAAATTAGAAAAATTCAAGAACAAGGAATAAGCAATGAGGATTTGAAAAAAGAAAAAGAAATTCAGCGGCGTAAAATTGAAAAAGACAGTAAGACTAATAGCTTCTGGATCAATAGCTTTCAAAAAAATTATAGAATGGGTACTTCGTTTGATTATTTACTTCCAAATGAAGAAATAATAAATAGCATTACATCTCAAGATATACAGCGAGTTGCAAGTGAATATATTAATTTAGATAAATATCTGAAAGTAGTTTTATATCCAGAAACCATGAATAGTGGAAATGACTTAAATCAAAATTAAAAAAATTACCTAATTTGAAACCTATGGATGTTAAAGGAACTGGCTTGACTACAACCCGTGATTTTATAAAAATTAATTATCCTGATAAGTATAATGAATGGTTAAAATCATTACCTGATGAGTCTAAAAAATTTTTTAATTCTTCTATTGATGCTACGGAATGGTATCCTGTTAAAGAAGCTTATATAATTCCTGTAAACAATGCTATTCAACTATGTTTTAATGGAAATATTGAAAAAGGTGCGGATGAAATTGGTCGATTTAGTGCCGATATGGCCTTAAAGGGATTTTATAAAGTTTTTTTACTAGTTACTTCACCAAATTACTTAATAAAAAGAGCATCAAAAATATTTACAACTTTCTACTATCCTAGTGAAATACAAGTTGTTGACGCAGGATCAAACAGTGCTACATTGCGAATTATTAAATTTGAAGGGATAAACTCTGCCATTGAATATCGAATAGCAGGCTGGGTTAAAAGAGCACTTGAATTAACAAATTATAAAAATCCCGTGTATGCAATTAATAAATCCTTATCAAAAGGAGATGATTATACCGATATTGTTTTTAGCTGGTCATAATCTCATTAAGGATTATTAAAATACCGTATTATTTTATTTATCCCCCATGCAGGTTCCAACAGCTCTTGCGCTTTTTACCCAATTGTGATTTAAAGGAACAGTCTTTTTCATGCCCACCACCTTTTCAAGATTAACAGGCTGAGTGCTTTCACCTCGTGATGCAACCATTACACCATAAATGCCTTTGTCAATATATTCTGCACAAGCTGTGCCCAGTTTTGTTGCCAATAATCTGTCTGCTGCTGATGGTATTCCACCTCGTTGTAAGTGCCCTAATATGGTTACACGTGATTCTAAACCGGTAAGCTCTTCTAACATATTTGCAAGCTGCATTGTTGTGCCTTCCTTGAATGAGCGTAATGCCTTAAGTTTAGATTTTAATTTTTGTTTTTCTTCAGGGGTTGCAGCTTTTTCTACTTCCTTTTCTAAAGATGCAATTTCTTTAGCCTCCTCTTTTGATATGGCACCTTCAGCTACAGCTACGATACTAAAGGGAGACCCGAACTGGCTTCTTTTTAGTATTGATTTGGCGATTATGTTAATATCATAAGGTATTTCGGGTATAAGAATGACATCTGCTCCACCTGCAATTCCTGCCCCTAAGGCTAACCACCCTGCTTTATGTCCCATAATTTCAACAACAATAATCCGGTGATGACTATGAGCAGTACTGTGCAACCTGTCAATGGCATCGGTAGCGATACCCAAAGCGGTATCAAAACCAAATGTAACATCAGTCATTGCCACATCATTGTCGATAGTTTTAGGTAATGTAATTACGCTTAATCCTTTTTCAACCAATTTATATGCGTTTTTTTGAG
>CAZWGG010000276.1:0-7205 GCA_964633305.1 uncultured Bacteroidales bacterium | reverse complement strand
ATTTTCAAGGCAAGAATAACGCAGTATTTGGCGTTTTCTTGCAAAGACTAAATAAATAGCTATACTCAAATAATAATACAACTAAAAAATTATCTGCAATTTTGAATATACTACCAGTGTGTTTGAAAATACATTTCTACCTTGTACCTGATTTTTGAAGCCAAAATTCTGCTTCATTATAATTGCCAAGTGCTTCATATACAACAGATAAATTGTGTGCTGCTTTTCTTGCCAGTTTTGTGTCATTTGACTTGGCGAGGGGTAATAAAAATTCTATAGCTTTTTGCCAATCAAAGTTTTTAATATATGGAGTAACTTCTGAAAATTTTTTCCCTGTATAATAATATCGTTGCTCAGAAATAGTTGTTGGATAAAACTTGTTAATATATCCTTCACCCATACTTTTTGCAAGTGAATTTACTTCATCTCCTGCCCTGGCAAGTGATGGACCAACAGCAAGTAACCCACTTATAACCGATCTTGACTTATAGTGTTCGGCCTCCCTTAGCCTTGAACGATTTATTATCTCTCCGCTACTGTTATAAAGCGATATCGCGGCTACGACATTGAGTTCATAGTGAGCGGTCCTTGACTTGCTTCCATCCTCATTTTCTTCAACTTCCATTTCTTTATGCAAAGAAATATCAAATTCATCTAATGTAAGTAAGAGAGAAATATGTTTTTCTAAACAAAACAATTCAATAGAATCTTTATTTAGCAAGGCTTGTGATTGACATTTCATGTTTCCATTCTTCAAAGAATCACTAACATATAGATTGAAATGAGAATCAGCTGCAAATGATTTCTCCAGGCCTTCAATCATCTTGTTTGCACCTGTAATAAAAACTTTTATCTTCTTTTCGTTGTTGAAGTCCAGTTTATTAAAATCGTAAAAATTTATTAATTGAATTGTATTTTCTTTTTCGTCTACTTCAATTTCAGGCGGAAGTTCTTTACTTATTGGCATGTAAGCCGTACATTGTATATTTAGCAGTATTATCAAAAAGTAAAGAATATTTTTTGCAGTTGTTTTCATGGTAAAAATTTTTAGGTTTAATTAGAATAAAAAAAATTTGGGAATAAACCCATATTATAGAAACAAAAGTACAAATGACATTTATTTTAATAAAACTGATTAATACCACATGAAATTAAAAATTTGTGAAAAATAATAATAATTACAAAAGCAAATAATTTATAACTAATTTTTTGTAATATATGTAAGTAACTTAAAGATAATTTCTTAATTTGCATAATATTCTTTTGAGGTAAAAAATGAAAATTGTAAACAATTAATTTATGCGACCTCAATCTAAGTCTATTCAACAAAGTTTGATAAGTCTTGTTCAGAGTATTATTTCAGATAAATACTCTCTTGTTTTTGAACTCTCAGAATTGCTTGAAATAAGTAACGACAGTGTATATAGAAGATTAAGAGGAGAGACGTTATTATCTATAGAAGAAGTTCAAAAAATATGTATGCACTATAAAATATCTTTTGATTCGATTTGCAGGAATGAAAATATTAACAGTGTTACTTTTCAATTTCAACCCATAACAAAAGAAGATGATTTTAAAAAATATTTGATATCAATTAGGGATGATCTGAAAGTTCTTCAAAATAAAGAGGATGTTAACATAATGTATGCGGCTATTGATATACCTATTCCTCATAATTTTAAATTTCCTGTAGTTGCCGCTTTTAAATTTTTTTACTGGTTAAAATCTATTGCTAATGTGCTATCTTATCAAAACCTAAAATTTTCACCTGGCGTGCTTAGTAAAGAATATTTTGATATTGGAATGGAAATTCATAAGTCATATTGTTACATACCTTCAACAGAAATATGGACTGATTTAATACTAAACAGTATTTTAAAACAAATAGATTATTACTGGGAATCTGGTGAATTTTTATCAAAAGATGATGCCCTGCAACTGTGTGAAGAAGTAAAACAGGAATTTGAGTATATGAAAAATCTTTCTGAAACAGGGTCAAAATTGCCTGGTAATGACAATCTTTCAGGAGAAAATAAAAACTTCAACGTATATTATAGCGATATTGAAATAGCAAACAATTGTATATTAGTAAAAAACAATAAAACAAAAACAAGTTATTTCACTACTCAAACTTTCAATAAGCTAGTAACCTCAAATATTCCTTTTAACACGGAAACCGAAAGATGGTTAAATAATATAATTAAAAAATCGACTGCCATAGGTATAGTAGGTGAGAAACTAAGATATCAATTTTTTAAAAAAGCATTCGATGAAATAGAAAAACAAGTAAATAAAATAAAGCATTCATGAAATTCTTCCGGTAGCAGGTTGAATTTTTTTCTAGCAGAAAACAAAACGTTACTATTTTATAGTATATATATTACAAGTATACTTTTTTTTATTATCTTTAATTAGAAGCAATAAATAGGCAATGAAATTATATATAGAATTTACTGAACTATATAAAAAATTTAAAGCTTTACATGAACAAAAAAGTGAAATACCTGAAAAGGAATATTATAAGAAAATTAAACAGTTTTTAGGTGAAGTTTATCAACAACTTTCCTTATCGTATTCTAACCCAAATAATGTAATTGCGGAACTAAAAGATGACGAGTTGCAAGCGCTTAAAAAAAGTGAAAAAAAGTACAGGACAATATATGAAACTGCTGCAAGTCTGATTTTATCTGTAGATATAAATCAGAATATAATTGAATGCAATAACCAAATAGAAACATTACTTGGATACAGCAAAACCAGTATATTGGGAAAGTCTATGTTTGCAATCATACATCCCGACTATCAAAAGGAAGCGAAAAAAACTTTTGCCATAATAAAAAAGCAGGGCTTTATTCATAATAAAGAATGCGTCATGCAAAAAATAAATGGAGAAAAAGTTACCGTTATACTGAATTCTACCACTTTGAAAGATAAAAACAGGGAATTTTTGCAATCTGTTTGTATCATAAACGATATTTCAGAAAGAGAAAAAATTGAAGAAGACCTTAGGCATGAAATTTACATAAATAAAATTTTGGTCCGTATAAGCAAAGAAATATTATCGCCTGAATTATCCATTGAAAAAATAGCTGAAATTATTCACGATGCTTCACTAAAACTAACCAGAAGTGAAATTGGGTATGTTTCATCAGTAGATATATATACCAATGAAAATATTATTCATGCATTTAACGATAAAACAAATTATTTTATCAATAATATTTCGGCTTTACCAAATGACGAAGATGAGTATGATACAATTTGGGGATATACTATGAATATTAAAAAGCCATTTTTTTCCAATAATATCCAAAACGAATTGGTTTTCAAGTGTTTTACTGATGATACTTCCCAGCTTAATAATATACTTTCAGTACCGGCAATTGCTCATGATAAGCTCCTTGGCCAAATAGCACTTGCAAATAGCAAAGATGGCTATCAGCAGACTGACCTGGATACTATCGAAAACCTGGCTAATATCTATGCGTTAGCTATATTTAGAAAGCATATTGAAGATGAATTGCTTGAAGCAAATAAAAAATCTGAAGAAAGTAGCCGGTTAAAAACAGCATTTTTGGCCAATATGTCGCACGAACTCCGAACACCAATGAATGCCATCCTGGGATTTTCAAATTTACTCGAAAAGGATAACCTTCCTGAAGATAAAAGAAAATATTATATACAACTGGTAAATATAAATACAAAGCAACTGTTAACCATAATAAAAGATATTATTGATTTATCAAGAATAGAAGCAGGAATGGTAGAAATTGACAGGAATGAAATACATCTTAATCAATTAATCTCAGAATTATTTACCCAATTTAAGATGGAATTAGATAATGATTTTGCCAAATCGGGTATTGAATTAAAAGTAAAAACTGAACTTCCCAATGATGAAGACATTATTAGTACAGATGATATCCGCCTAAGACAAATATTGATGTGCCTTTTAAGTAATGCTGTTAAATTTACTGAAAAAGGATTCATAGAATTTGGATATACTGCCAATACACAAAAAAGGCAGTTGATTTTTTTTGTGAAAGATACAGGTCTTGGAATTGATAAAACTAAGTTACCTATAGTGTTTGAGCGGTTTAGACAAGAAGACGAATCATATACCAGGAAGTTTGGAGGTACAGGACTAGGGTTAACAATCTCAAAAGGACTGGTTGAATTATTGGGAGGAGAAATTTGGGTAGAGTCAGAAAAAAGCAAAGGTTCAGTTTTTTGGTTCACACATCCATATTCCAAGGGTAAAAAACAAGAAAAGACCGATGAAAAAATAGCTGCCAAGTACAAGCAGTTTAATTTTACCGGGAAAAAAATATTAATTGTGGATGACCTTGAAATAAACTTAAAATTTTTTGAAACAGTACTTAAATTCACAAATGCAACCTGCTTATTTGCCAATAGTGGAGAAGAAGCATTGGAAACATGTAAAAAATTAAACATTGATTTAGTGTTATTAGATATACAATTAACAGAAGAAAATGGATATGAGGTGTTAAAAAAGATAAAAAATATTCGCCCTAAAATCCCCGTAATTGCACAAACTTCCTATGGACTGGATAATGATGAGATAAAAGCGTATACTTCAGGTTTTGACGATTACATTTCAAAACCTATTGATATTCAGATGCTTTATAAGAAAATTGATAAGTTCATAATAAAAAAATAAGATAATCGTTTGAAATATAAGATACATGTAAGAAACAAGCTTAAGTGTAGCGGGTTTTACATTTGTCTCTGAAATAACAGCATAAATTTTCGAATAATGACATTATCAAATCATGCATTTATTCTTGCCACCAGACCATCTGGCGAACCTTCTGAAAAAAATTTTAAACTTATAGAAATTGGTATTCCATCTATCCAGAATAATCAAGTATTGATTAAAGCCAGGTATATCTCAGTTGATCCTTATATGAGGGGAAAAATGAACGATATAAAATCATATACAGAACCATATAAATTAAATGACCCGGTTACAGGAGATATAATTGGAGAAGTGATTGAATCGAAAGTATCTTCCCTTAAAAAGGGCGATATGGTTCATGGCATATTGCCTTGGCAACAATATTCAATAGCACAACCAAAAGACCTTATCAAGCTTGACACAAATATAGAACCTATTACAGCTTATCTGGGGGCTTTAGGAATGACAGGGTTAACAGCTTATTTTGGACTATTGGACATTGGAATGCCTGATATAGGAGAAACAGTTGTGATTTCTGGAGCAGCTGGAGCAGTGGGCTCTGTGGCCGGACAAATTGCTAAAATTGTGGGGTGTAAAGTTATTGGAATAACCGGTTCAGATGAAAAAGTTGATTATTTAAAACAGAAACTACATTTTGATGATGCTATAAATTATAAATCTGTTTCAAATATTAGAAAAACTATAGCAAAAATATGTCACAAAGGCATTGATATCTATTTTGATAACGTTGGGGGTGAAATTTCAGATAGTATATTATACCTTATAAAAGATTTTGCACGGATAATAATTTGTGGCCAGATTTCTTCGTATAACCAAAATCGCATAACCACAGGTCTTCGTCCTCAAAGCATATTATTGATGAGAAGAGCATCAATGAAAGGGTTTATTGTTTTTGATTATATAAAGCATTATCAGAATGCATTGGACTTATTAAAAAAATGGTACAAAGAAGGAAAACTCATCCATAATGAAACAATAATAAATGGATTTGAAAACCTGCCACAAGCTTTTTTGGGATTGTTTAAAGGGATAAATATGGGCAAAATGTTGGTAAGGGTCTGATAATTAAACTAAAAAACTCAGTCATTTTTTATTTCAATACCATATTTTCTTAAAAGGCCCGAAAGACCATGTACAGAAAACTTAGCTTTTTTTAACCTATTTATTTCCGGGTCAATAGAAAAATTATAGGATGTGTGAAAATCAGCTTTCTCAAGGATGGTATTATCAAATATGGCGCCAGATAAACCACAATTATCAAATATAGAACTCGTTAAATCGCATTCGGCAAAATCGGTCTCTTGTAATTGTGAATCCCTAAAAATAGTCTTTTTAATTTTTGTTTTGTAAAATGAAGAATGATTAAGGATGCAATTTGTAAACCCAAATGAAAGTCCATATTCGTTACAGTCTTCAAAATGAAGCCCCAACATTTTACAATCATGAAATGCTGTGTCTTGAAATGAAGTATTTATCAATTTTACCAGGCTTAAATTACAATGGATAAATTTACAATCTATAAATATTATATCAGACAATTCGGTCTCTGAAAAATCACAATCATCAAAACTGCAATCCTCATATTCTCCTTTTCGCAGAGGACTATCCTTAAAATTAACTTTTTTATATTTTTTTTCTGTTATGTAATCCTTTTCCATTTTTTACTATTTTTTTCTTATCAGCCAAGTTTACATCTATATAAACAAAGCTTCAATACATCACCTTGTATTCAGACAAAAATATAGCTTTTCTTGTTCATTTTCTGTTTCGATAAAAAGATTAACAAAATATGCAGCATTTCTCAGTACCACTTTTTTATAATTACCATCATTCACTTATATTTACAACACAACTGTATTTTTCGCCTTGCAACGCTGACAGCCAAAAAGTGTAGACTCACACTGCCGTTTTTGAAAGCTATAGCGTAAGCGTCCGAAACGAACGCAAAGGAGGATTAAGTAGATTTTGTCATAATAATAATATACTAAAGTAAATCAGGTTTGCGAAAAATCATGCTTGAATAAGTTGAAAATTATCAACCATCAAACTTTTTAGATCATTTTCATATTC
This sequence comes from uncultured Bacteroidales bacterium, assembly GCA_964633305.1. GTDB lineage: Bacteria > Bacteroidota > Bacteroidia > Bacteroidales > UBA10428 > CAZWGG01. Next base: position 415 of record CAZWGG010000276.1, on the reverse strand, counting down.
CTTAATATTATCAAAAAAATCCATGCATTTTTCCTTGAAAACAGAAAACCTTTCATAATATTTATTGTTAGTTGTCTTTTTCTTGAAAAGTTTCCACAACCCCTCAATAATGTTGAGATTAGGGCTATATGGAGGCAGAAATATAAATTGTATTCTTGGGTTTCCAGCTATGAATTCCTGCACCAATTTTGAACGATAGTACCAGGCTTTATCCAAAATAATATAAATGATTCCTATAGGTTGTTCTTTTAGAATCTATTTGAGTAATTTAATTGTTGATTGTGCGTTTATGCTCTCGCCTTCCCGGATAATGACTTTGTGTTCTTCAATGTCATATGCCCCGTTAATGTTTATCCGTTTGCGTCCTGTATTGGTTTTTATAACTTGCTCTTTCCCCTTCTTTATCCAACCAAAT
>CAZWGG010000275.1:0-7206 GCA_964633305.1 uncultured Bacteroidales bacterium | reverse complement strand
AAGCTAGTTTTACTGCCCATGCACAAGATATTTATTTAAATAGTAAAAGAATTATCAACAAAAAAATAGAAAAAGCGGCATTTATAATAACATGCACAAAATACAATAAGAATTATTTAAACCAGATAACCGAATATAGATTTGTTAACAAAATTTATCATGTTTATCACGGTATCAATCTGGGAAGTTTTATTTCAAAAATACATTTAAACAAAAAAAATGGAGCAATTCAAATTTTAACAGTTTCCCGTTTGGTTGAAAAAAAGGGAATTTATTATTTAATGAAAGCATTACAAATTTTAATTAATGAGGGTATTAATATAAAATGTACAATCATAGGAGACGGGCCACTGAAAAAAGAACTTAGCAAAATATCAAAAAAAATGAATGTTTCTCCTTATATACATTTTTTAGGTTTACAGCCCAAAAGTTATATAATCAGATATATGGCATTATCAGATATTTTTGTATTACCTTGCATTATTACAAAAAATGGAGACAGGGATGGAATTCCAAATGTCTTATTAGAGTCAATGTCGGTTGGTACACCCGTAATATCAACAAATATTTCAGCAATACCAGAATTGATTGAAGATAAAATAACAGGAATATTAGTGCCCGAAAAAAACGAAATTGCAATTGCAAATGCTATTTTAACACTTTATAAAGATTCCAATTTATACAAAAATATAACAGAAAATGCCAGGAAAAAGATAAAAAAAGTATTTGATATAGAAAAGACTATTGGTAGATTAGAGATATTATTCAACACTTATATTTGTGAAACGAATTAAAATCTTATATGGCCTGGAAGCAGCGGATGGAGGAGCGTTGAAACACTTGGTTTATTTAGTGACCCGACTTGATAAACCCCTATTCGATATTACTGTTATTATTTCAAAATTACGTTCATGGAATATTCAAGAAGAAATAGAAAAGATGAAGATTGCAGGTGCGGAAATAGTATATCTTCCTATGGAAAGGAATATTCATATTATCAAAGATTTATTGGTTATAATAAAACTTTTCATTTACATTCGAAGAAAGAAATATTATATTGTCCATGCGCATAGTTCCAAAGCCGGAGGAGTTTTTAGAATTGCAGCATGGCTAAATAAAGTCCCTAGAATATACTATACTCCCCATTGTTTTTATTTTCAGGGAAAATATGGTATTAAAAAGAAAATATATATCCTGTTGGAAAAAATTCTTTGTAGAATTTCTACAGGAATAATTGTATCAGAAAACGAACAAGATGAATTAGTGAAAAATAAAATATGTTCATATGCCAAAATATTTAATATAAATAATGCTATTGACTTTAATGAATATGAGCATCTTCAAGAAGTAAAAAAAATACGCCAGGAATTAAGAATACCAAGCAGTCATTTTGTAATTGGTGCTATTGGCCGTCTTGTCACTCAGAAAGATTGGAAGACGTACATTTTGGCTGCCAAAGAGGTAATAAAGGATTATAACAATGTTACATTCTTAATGGTGGGAGAAGGAGAGCTTCGCAACAAGCTACAATGTTTTATAAATGAACTGGAATTACAAAAAAGGATAATAATTGTAGGGTACATAAAAGAAATTTACAAAATATATTCTATTATTGATGTACTTGTTAATACATCGCTATGGGAGGGCTTGCCATTTACATTTCTCGAAGCTATGGCATATAAAAAGCCTATTATCGCCACGGCAACCGGTAATGAAACTACTATTTTAGATGAAGAAACAGGGTTTATTAGCCCTCAAAAAGATTATGAAACCATTGCCGATAAAATAAAACAACTCATTGATGACAAGGAACTAGCTAATACAATGGGTAACAAAGGCAATGAATGGTTTCATAAAAAATATTCCTTTGAATTTTTTATTAGCCAGCATACTAAGCTTTATAAAAAATAATACCTGTTGAATATCCGTTCTTGAAATGTAACCGGTATCTTACTCTCCACATTCTTTTCTCCATATTAACATCTTCAGCTCTCATTCTTTTATTGTGCTTTGTTTTTAAATTGATTGTTTTTCCTATCCACTAATATTCTCATTTCATGATTCCAGGAAAAAACAAGGTAAAACATTTCACATAAGTTTTTGGCAAAAAAAATCAATTTGAAAATAGTAAATAAAAAACAATGAATGATTTCTTTTGTTATTTCAATAAAAAATAAATCAGTATATTTTTTTAATCCATTAAAATAAATTTATTATGAAAAAGATAATACCGCTTTTATTGATCGCTGTTGCTATTATAAGTTGTGATAGTAAAACAAATAAGAATAACAAACAATCTATTGAAAATGCTGATGTAACTGATCTTGTAACTGTAATAATAAATATCGATGGTATGACATGTAACGGATGTGAAAATGCAATTATTAAAAGCATTACTTCGTTAGATGGCGTTCAAAAAGCTGAAGCTTCTTATTCTGAAGGAATAGCCAAAGTAACATTTGATACAACTTCAACATCAATTAAATCAATAAGTGAAGCTATAACACAAACAGGATATGAAACTACCGGATACAAGATGGAATAAAGTAATAATTATTTTTATTCATTTTAAATAAAATAATTTATGCGACATGATATATTTCTAAAATCAAACTTTTCATTATATTTGGACTCCCGTTGAACCAATACTCGCACAAGCAATTGATTATAAATAGCTTATTGTTATTTATGGAAAATTAGACATTTTTGTGAATTATAGAATAATCTTATTATGCAAAACAAATTACAGGAATTAACGGAAAAGATATACCAAGAAGGAATATCAAAAGGTAATGCAGAAGCTGAAATAATTATTTCTGATGCAAAGAATGAAGCTAAAACAATATTAACAAACGCCAAAAAGGAGGCTGAAAAACTTCTTACTGATGCAAAGAAAAAATCGGAAGAAATAAAATCAAATGCAGAGGCTGAACTAAAGCTTAGCTCAAAACAAGCTATAAATTCCCTTAAACAAGGGATAACAAATCTGATCAACGACTCAATTGTTAACTCATCGGTTAGTAAAGCATTTGATGATGATACATTTGTAAAAAAAATAATTGAACTTTCAGTAAATAAATGGGACCTTTCTTCAGATGAAAATATAGATATTTCCATACTAATTCCGGAAAATGAAGAGAAAAAACTATCGGAATATTTCATACATTCTGCAAAAAAACTTCTCGATAGAGGCATGGAAATAAAACCGGTATCAGACTTAAAAAAAGGATTCCAGATAAGCCCGAAAGATGGAAGTTACAAAATTAGTTTTACCGATGATGATTTTGTGAATTTTTTCAAGCAATATCTCAGACCAAAATTAATTGAACTGTTATTTGGAGAATAAAAAAAGAAATGAGGAGAGAATACCATTGCCTTATTGCAGGGCTACCTGAATTATTTTTCGATACAACTAAGTTGAATTCCCCTTTATCAGAATTTAAAAGTTATCTTAAAGAGGAACTCCACCAAGTTGATTATTGGCTTATAGAATCTTTTTTCTGGAGGTATGACAACCTCAATCTTTTAAATGCCTTACAAAAAAAGGAAACACAGCCTATTGATACTGCCAACTTAGACAGCAAAGATTTTGATACCATTTTCTTCCTTGTAAAGGATGATGCATTGCATACATTTGAATATAAGGTCCCTGGTTATATTGGAAAATTTATTACAGCCTTTAAAAATGATATCCCCATTTATCCCAATTTGAGTTGGGAAAATCAACTAACAAAACTATACTATGAGTTTCTTCTTACATTAAATAATAGTTTTGTAAAAAGTTGGTACACATATGAATTGGATATCACAAATATCCTCACTGCTGCAAACGGTAAAAAACACCAGGTCAACATTGAAACTGAACTCATTGGTGATAATGAATTGAATGAAAAATTAATTAGAAGTAGCGCAAAAGACTTTGGGTTGGGAAATGATTTTCCTAAAATTGATCTTCTTCTCCGTGCTCTTGATGAAAATGATTTAATTGAGAAAGAGAAAAAAACAGATTTGTTAAAATGGGAAATTCTAAATGAATGGACATTTTTTCACTATTTCTCAATTGAGAAAATTTTCGCTTATCTATTACAGCTATCAATTGTTGAAAGATGGCTTAAACTTGATAAAAATACGGGTGAAGAATTATTTAAGAAATTATTAAATAGTCTGGAAAAAAGTTATGAATTTCCTGAAGAATTCAGTCAAAAATAAATAATAAATATGTCAACAAAAGGGAAAGTTAAAGGAATAATAGCAAACTTAGTGATTGTTGGGGCTGATGGTCCTGTATCTCAAAATGAAATTTGCTACATTCAAGTAAAAGACTCTAGCCTTATGGCTGAAATAATTAAAACAGTTGGAGAAGATGCATATATACAGGTTTTTGAAAGTACCAGGGGTATGAAAATTGGTGACGAAGTAACTTTCACGAGGCACATGCTAGAAGTATCACTTGGACCTGGTATACTATCAAAAAATTATGATGGTTTGCAAAACGATTTGGATACTATGCAAGGTGTTTTTCTTAAAAGAGGAGAATATACAAGTGCACTGGATACTGAAAAAAAATGGAACTTTAAACCTTTGATAAAACCTGGCGATACAGTTATAGCTGGAGATTGGCTGGGTGAAGTAGAAGAAAATTCCATGCCTCATAAAATAATGGTGCCCTTTAGTTTTAAGGGAAGTTATACGGTTAAAAGCATCACTAAAAAAGGACAGTATAAAATAACAGATACCATTGCATTGCTGGTTGATAAAGACAACAATAATGTTGAAGTGACTATGGTACAAAAATGGCCTGTAAAAATTCCAATTAAGGCGTACAAAAAAAAACCAAGACCATTCAAACTCTTAGAAACAGGTGTTAGAACTATTGATACGCTCAATCCTATTGTTGAAGGAGGAACTGGTTTTATTCCAGGCCCTTTTGGTTGTGGTAAAACTGTTCTGCAGCATGCTATATCGAAACAGGCAGAAGCAGACATTGTAATTGTTGCTGCATGTGGTGAAAGGGCCAACGAAGTTGTTGAATTATTCACAGAGTTCCCTGAATTGGAAGACATAAGAACCGGAAGAAAACTTATGGAAAGAACAACTATCATCGCCAATACTTCGAACATGCCAGTTGCAGCACGCGAGGCGTCTGTATATACAGCAATGACACTCGGTGAATATTACAGATCGATGGGATTAAAAGTATTAATGCTAGCTGATTCAACTTCACGATGGGCGCAAGCATTAAGAGAAATGTCAAACCGACTTGAAGAATTGCCCGGGCCAGATGCGTTTCCTATGGACCTTCCTGCTATTATTTCTAACTTTTATTCAAGGGCCGGATTTGTATACCTTAACAACGGTGAAACAGGCTCTATTACATTTGTTGGCACAGTATCACCGGCTGGTGGAAACCTAAAAGAACCGGTAACAGAATCAACAAAAAAAGTAGCACGCTGTTTTTATGCATTGGCTCAAAGTAGGGCGGATAGCAAACGTTATCCTGCTGTAGATTCTATCGACAGCTATTCCAAATACCTTGAATATCCTGAGTTTGCTGAATATATTGAAAAAACAATTTCTGGAAAATGGATTAACCAGGTAAACGAAGCTAAAATTATACTTCAACGAGGTAAAGAAACATATGAACAGATTAATATACTTGGAGATGATGGTGTACCAATTGATTATCATGTGACTTTCTGGAAATCTGAGATAGTAGACTTTGTTATTTTGCAACAGGATGCATTTGATAAAATAGATCAATCCACACCAATTGAACGGCAACAATATATGCTTGATAAAGTACTTGATATTTGTAGTACCGATTTTAAGTTCGAATCATTTACCGAAGTAGACAATTATTTTAAACGCATAATAAACCAATATAAACAAATGAATTATTCTGAATTCAAATCGGAAAAATTCAACAATTTTGAAAAAGAATTGCAAAGTATAATTGATGAAAGAAGAGTAGCATAATGGAAACCAAAGCATTTCAAAAAATATACACAAAAATTACACAAATAACTAAGGCAACTTGCTCATTAAATGCCTCAGGCGTTGGTTATGATGAATTAGCCTTAGTTAATGGAAAACTCTCACAAGTTGTAAAAATAATAGGCAGTACCGTTACATTGCAGGTTTTTGGGGGAACCGAAGGTATCCCAACAAATGCAGAAGTTACATTTCTAGGCAAAGCGCCAACGCTGAAAGTCAGTGAAGACCTTGCCGGAAGATTTTTTAATGCTTACGGTAACCCTATTGATGGTGGGCCAGAAGTTGAAGGAGAGGAAAGGGAAATAGGGGGCCCTTCAGTGAATCCTGTTAGAAGAAAACAACCTTCCGAACTCATTGCAACAGGTATTGCCGGTATTGACCTTAATAACACGCTAGTTTCAGGACAAAAAATTCCTTTTTTTGCCGATCCTGACCAGCCTTACAATCAGGTTATGGCAATGGTTGCACTTCGTGCAAAAGCAGATAAAATTATTTTAGGTGGCATGGGGTTAACCAATGACGATTATCTATTTTATAAGAATATTTTCGACAATGCCGGGGCGCTCGACCGAATCGTTTGCTTTGTAAATACTACGGAAGACCCTCCTGTTGAAAGATTGCTAGTACCGGATATGGCCCTTACTGCAGCTGAATACTTTGCAGTAGACAAAAACCAAAGTGTGGTAGTGCTTTTAACGGATATGACCCTTTTTGCCGATGCATTAAGCATCGTGTCAAACAGAATGGATCAAATTCCTTCAAAAGATAGCATGCCCGGATCATTATACAGTGATTTAGCAAAAATTTATGAAAAAGCGGTACAATTCCCTGACGGGGGTTCAATAACCATTATTGCGGTAACTACTCTGTCAGGTGGTGATATAACACATGCTATTCCTGATAACACGGGATACATAACCGAAGGACAGCTCTTTTTAAGAAGAGACTCTGATATAGGTAAAGTTATTATTGACCCATTTAGAAGCTTATCGCGATTAAAGCAATTGGTTATTGGTAAAAAAACACGTGAAGACCATCCTAATGTTATGAATGCAGCAGTAAGATTATTCGCGGATGCTGCCAATGCAAAAACAAAACTTGAAAATGGTTTTGACTTAACAGATTATGATGAACGAAGTCTTGAATTTGCAAAGGATTATTCCAATAAACTATTAGCTACCTTAATATTGCCTTCGCTATTCTCAAAATCAA
>CAZWGG010000274.1:3307-7217 GCA_964633305.1 uncultured Bacteroidales bacterium | reverse complement strand
TTTTCTTTTATTTTTGGGGTAAAAGATGCCGATGAAACTTATAATAGTCTGAGTAATCTGGTTCCTAACCTGTTATATACAGCCAGCAAAAAAGGAATATACCTTCGTACACCAAAGCTTTCTATTGAATTTCCCGTTAAGCAGATTGAAGCAAAAAGCACTATTGGGGCTGGAGATAGTTTTAATGCCGGTATTGCTTACTCACTTTACAAACAAGGTATTACTTATAAAGATATGGATAAGCTCAGTAAAGATTCATGGGTATTAATTATTGAAAGGGCTATTGAGTTTGCTACAAATGTTTGCTTGAATTATGATAATTACATCTCTCATGATTTTGCAAAACAGTACAATTTATAAACTAAGTATGGGGGGGAGGAGGAGAAACCCGGCGTTTTCTCTTTTTTCTTAGTTTATTTTGTACGTCGGTTTTCGGACTTATAAATCTTTTTTCTCCTGGCTTATCAAAATTTTTCTCAGCATCATCCAATACTAAGATAAAGTCAATTCCAAGACCTGCTGATGGAGGGTTCAACCTTTTATGTTTTTCAGCATCAAAATTTCCTATTTCTTTAACTTCGCCTGTTCTTGGATTAAACCACCAGGCTTTTACTTTCTTAAAATCAAGTTTCTTCAGGTTAACATCAATACTTAATCCGGTAGGAATATAAATAAAGGCATATCCTTCACCTTTTGTAGCCACAGCATAATCGGTTTCCGGCATATACTCATTCAAAATAAGTTTTTGTTCGGGTTTCCGACTTAGCATGGGTCTGCTTTCCATTAACATACGTACATAAATCATATCCCAGGCACCCGGCAAATCAACAGCATCATACCAATTATTTTTGGCATAGCTAATGGGCTTACGCTCGGGAACCAGGAATTGCCAAATAGAGTGACATCCATAAGTATATCCAAATCCTCCGGAAAATAGGCACCAATAAGCAGCCTGTCGGACATCGGCATCATAAAACCAACCGTACAATTCTGGTTTCCTACTAACCGGATACCCCTCATATCTTGGTTCACCATCAAAACAAGGCTTAACAGGTTCTTTGTTATAATCTTTTACCAAAAGCTTCTTATATATAGCATAACTTCGTTGAGCCTGACCTGTTTGAATTGTATTAAAATCAAGCCAGCTGCTATTATGAAACCATTCGGATGAACTATGTTCTCCCAATGGATGGAATGTCATCAAATGATTTTTATCCACCGACTTTATCCCGCTGCCTAAGGCTTCCCATACAGGTAAATTTTTGCCCCCTCCTGTTCTATCTCCGCCGTTTATCCAAATTATGTTTGGAAAATTTCTATATCGTTCTCCCAGCCATTGCCCATATTTAAAAGCATTTTCTACGGTAAAAATTACAGGCCCTTTTCCTTCCTGCAAATCCACTTTATCTCCCCATGTAGGTAATAAGCCTATGAAAAGTCCCTTTTCCTTTGCTTTATTAATTACCCAATCTACATGTTCAAAATACTTTTCATTTGGCTGAAGCGGATCATTATTTAGTAATGGTTTTTCTCCATAAGCATTAGGGGAATCTAATCCATCAAGCTCAGCAAGTATCACGGCCTGAATTACGGTAAATCCTTTCTTTCGCCTGTTCTCAAGATATTTTTCCGTGTCTTCTTTATTCAACCGGTGAAATAATTCCCAACCTGTATCACCAAGGTAAAAAAATGGTGTGCCATCTAAGAATTGAATATATCGGTGATTTGATGAAACCACTAATTTGCCATGTGAGAAGTCTACCGATGGACCTTCCCATTCTTTTTCCTGAGATATGATTCTAAATTGATTCAATACGATAAATAGTACTAACGTAGATGTTTTAATTATTTGCATTCTAATAGGGTATAAAATGAATGTAACACTAATTTTTTACCTACTAATTTAATGAACTTATAAATGCTTATCTATTATGTTCATAAATCTTTGTAAATTTATACTATATATATTCATAAACTGGTACTAAATTATTGTTATTTATGAAAAAAAAATGAACCAAATGATATTTTAACTGTCGCAGGATATGTGATTAAGGGGAGGGTACATGCCCATCTAACTTTTTCGAATGAAGTTAGAGCGCTAGGCGGACATCTTGAACCTGGTACAAAAATATTTACATTTGGTATTGTTACCCTGGGCGTTTTTGGAAATGAAGTTGATCTTGAAAGGTTAGATGATTTGAATTGGAGGTAGTATTTACTTTTTATCTTTTAACAACAAATTTTGAATTTTATCCAATAAAAGCCATATTTCCAAAGGTTTGGTGATATATGCGTCACATCCAGCTTCAAAGCATTTTTTCTCATCTTCTCTCATAGCATAGGCAGTTTGGGCCAGAATAGGAATATTGAACCCAAGTTCCCGTAATTTTTTTGTAGCTTCAAAACCATTCATTTTAGGCAACCTTATATCCATTAAAATCAAGTCGATATCCATGCTCTTGCATATTTCAATTGCATCTTCTCCATTTGTCGTATGTATAATGCCAGCATTTGCAAGAGAAATAGCAGCTTTGATATATTCAAAATTTAATTCATCATCCTCTACTACCAGTATTGCTTTATCACTCCAGTTATATTCTTTCTTTATGTTTTGTATATTATCAATAACAATTTGTTTTGGAGGAAAAGTTTTATATGGTATGGTAAAGAAAGTTTCGGTACTTTCTCCTCGTTTTGATTTTATCCAGATATTCCCTCCCAGCAGTTTTACAATGCCCCTAGCAATAGGAAGCCCCAAACCTGTCCCTCCATATATTCGAGTATGACCTTCATCAACTTGTCTAAATGGTTCAAATACTGCATCAATCATGTCATCTGGTATTCCAATTCCTGTATCTGAAACAAAAAATTCTATCAGGTTTTCATCTTTTAAAACGTAACCGAATTTAATACATCCTTTTTCAGTATATTTTACAGAATTGTCGATTATATAACTTAAAACCTGCCTTAACCTGAATGGGTCTGTAAGAATTATTGCTTGTTCGTCTTTAAGTCCGGTACTTATAAGAAGTTCAATTTCAAATTTATGTCTATCATTTAAATAGCGTTCATAAAATATAAAAAGATCATGAATAAGTTTATTCATATCACACTTTGACTTATCCAGATCAAGTTGGTTTGTTTCAATCTTAGAGATATCAATAATATCATCTATAATGCTGAGTAATTGCTTACCGCTTTGTACCAAAATATTTTGATATCTCTTCTTGTTTTCCAGGTTAATATCTTCATTTAAAAGCAACCCCGAAAATCCTAATATCCCATTCATTGGTGTTCTTATTTCGTGGGAAATATTTGCAAGAAATGTAGATTTCAGTCTATCACTTTCAAGAAGTTTTTGATATGTTTCTTTTAGTTCTTTATTTTGTTTTTCAAGTTCATCGTTTGTATATTTTAATTCTTCGTTTATGACTCTAAGCTCCTCTTCAGCTTTTGTTAATTCTTCATTTTTATAAAAAAGTTCGATCTCAACATTTTTACGTTCTGTAATATCCGCATTTGTCCCAATTAATCGTACCGTGTCTCCTTTTTTATCTTTTCCAATTTTTTTAACCCTTTGAAAAATCCATCTCCATGCGCCATCTTTTTTCTTTATCCGAAATTCCAATTGAATAAAATCTTTTTCACTTGAAAGGAATTTTTGGAGTTTTTCCAAGATACCTTCCTTATCATCAGGGTGAAGAAGATTCTTATAGTTCTCAAAGGTGGGTTCAAACTCAAATGGAACATATCCTAACATAGTAAACATTTGGGGGCTGAAATACAAATCTTTATTAACTATCCAATCCCATAATGCCTCATTTGTAACATCTTGAGCTAATTGCATACGCTCTTCATTCTTTTTAAATTCTGTTATGATAACAAGGGTTAATTCTAAAAATCTTGCTTG
>CAZWGG010000274.1:0-3297 GCA_964633305.1 uncultured Bacteroidales bacterium | reverse complement strand
TCTTTTTAAATTCTGTTATTAGTTCTTCATGTTCTTGAGGCGTATTTTGCAATTCTGCAATTTTTTTTAGGTTCGGGAAAAGTGAACCATATTGCATCATATTAAATGAAACTTTATGTTCCTTATTATTTTCTTTTTTCTTTGAGTCAGTTATATCCTGGAAAAGTAGGATAATTATTTCATTATCTCTATTAAAAGCATTAATGGCAAATGTTTTGTTTTTGTTGGAACCATTACCATTAATATTCTGAATTTGAACTAAATTTTCCCGTTTCTTTAATTGTAAAAGTTTAGTATATAATTCTTTTTCAACGTAGGGTATTGGAATTTCTAGAACACATTTGTTTACATACTTTTTATGCACAATATTGAGCAATTTATTTGCATTAAGGCTATAATCTATAAGATACAAATTATTATTCCTGCATTTAAAAAGATGATATCCAAAAAGGCACTCTTTCATAACGTTTTGTATACTTCGTTCTTTATCAAATAATATTGCGAAATATGAATTAGTTCTAAATAAATAAAGCGTTTCCACCTATATTTTGAGAATTCTACTAATACCCAGCTTATATTTAAAATGAAATTAGAACATAAGTAAGATACAAAAAAAAAATCATTTTAACACGGTATTACAGAATAAGATTTATCTCGTTTACAAATCATTCATATTTGAAGGTCATTAAAGCTTTAATAATGTAAGAATATATAATTCTGTCGATAAAAAGTTTCTGAAATCATATAATAAAATGAGAAAACCGGAAATAGACAAAACGAAAAATATAGGGTATTAAGTTAAAATAATACAAAAATTATATATATGCCCCCAATATAATTAATGTTAATTATAAATATATACAAAAAATATCAATTTTAACGTCATTTAATTAGGGGTTATTAAAATTTTATTTATATTTGCAATGTCAATTAATTAATAATTTAAAATTTCTAATTATGAAAAAGCTAAATTTACTTCTCACAGCTTTAGTTGCAATTTTGTTTCTAACTGCAACAAATCTTATTGCCCAAGAAGAAAAAAAAGAGGAAAAAAGTGAATCTCCGTTTTCAGTAGGTGCTGACTTTGTAAGTAACTATGTATGGAGGGGTTCAAAATTCGGAATTGGCCCAAACATTCAACCTTATGTAGAAGTAGGGATTGGAGGATTAACTATTGGTTCCTGGGGTTCATTTGCTTATAATCTTACTTCGGTTGTTGAAAATGATTTTTATGCTTCTTATAGTTTTGACTTCGGACTTGGGTTAGGCGTTACCGATTATTACTATCAAGGCCCATTATTCGATTTTAGTGATTCAACTGGAAGTCATGCAATTGAATTGAACGCATCGTATGAAATTGGAGGATTATCACTAAGTGCAAACTATATTGTAAATGAAGCTGGTGGAGCAGCTTCTGCAGGAGGTGATATGTATTTTGAAGCAGGCTACTCTTTTAAAAATCTTGATATTTTTATTGGTGCCGGTGATGGATGGCATACAACAACAGGTGAATTTGAGGTAGTTAATATAGGTATTTCAACTTCAAAAGAAATAAAAATTACAGATAGCTTCTCATTACCTGTATTCGGTTCAATAATTGTCAACCCGCAACAAGAAATAGCTTATGTTGTAGTTGGTTTTTCCTTGTAAAAAATAGAATATAAAAAAATATATAATATGAAAAAAGTTGAAGCAATTATCAGAAAAACCAAGTTTGATGAAGTAAAAGATGAACTTCACAAGGTTGGTATTGACTTCCTGACATTTTGGGATGCCAGGGGTGTAGGTGATGCAACAGAAGGAAGAGTATACAGGGGTATCAAATATGATACCAGTACTATAGAAAGAATGTATATAACTTTCTTTTGTAACGATGAATTTGTTGTGCCCGCTGTTAAAACTATTATGGATGTAGCAAAAACAGGCGATAAAGGCGATGGACGAATTTTTGTTATGGATATTGAAGATGCTTATAGGATTAGGACCGGGGAGAGAGGTGCAAAAGCATTTGGTACATTAGAATAAATTAGATTTTTATACTTAAAAATTAGTAATTATGAAAGAAATAGGTTTAGATGTATCGATTAATAATGTATGGTTATTAGTAACCGCATTCCTGGTAATGTTTATGCAACCGGGGTTTGCAATGGTCGAAGCAGGTTTTACACGTGCAAAGAACACAAGTAATATTCTTATGAAAAACCTTATGGATTTTGCAATCGGAACAATTACTTACTGGTTTATTGGTTATTCAATTATGTATGGTAGTTCTCTTCTCGGCGGACTTATCGGTAATCCTTTGGAAAAGTTTTGGTTTACTAGTAGCGGCTATGGAGATTATGCTGATATGAGTGATCTTATATTCCAAACTGTGTTTGCTGCCACTGCGGCAACAATAGTGTCAGGGGCAATGGCAGAACGCACCAAATTCAATGCATATTTAGTTTTTAGCTTGATTATTACATTAATTATTTACCCTGTTTCTGGTCACTGGAAATGGGGCGGTGGATGGTTAGATCAACTGGGCTTTCAAGATTTTGCCGGATCAACAATTGTTCACTCTGTTGGTGGATGGGTCGGATTGGCAGGAGCTGCAACCTTAGGCCCCAGGATTGGAAAATATGTTAATGGAAAAACAAAGGCTATTCCCGGACATAACTTGGCTTATGGAGCACTAGGTGTATTTATACTGTGGTTTGGCTGGTTTGGGTTTAACCCGGGTTCTGAACTGGCAGCAACTGGCGGAAGTACAATAGCAATTGGACATATCGCTATAACAACCAACCTGGCAGCTGCTGCCGGAGCAATTTCTGCTATGCTGGTATCATGGGCAAAATATAAAAGACCTGGTTTTGGATTATCATTGAACGGTGCTTTAGCTGGCTTGGTTGCTATTACAGCGGGTTGTAATGCAGTTTCTCCGGGAGGTGCTGTTGCCATAGGAGCTATAGCTGGTGTTGTTCTGGTATATAGCGTAGTATTTTTCGACCAGGTTGTAAAAATTGATGATCCGGTTGGAGCAATATCTGTTCATGGCGTTTGCGGAGCATTGGGTACATTATTGGTTGGAGTCTTCTCAACAGAGGCCGGATTATTCTATGGTGGTGGCTTTAAATTATTAGGTATACAGGCAATTGGAGTTATATCAGTTGGGGCATGGGCTTTGACTACCGGGTTTATCCTATTTAAAATACTTAAAGCAACAAACGGTCTGCGTGTTTCAAAAAGGATTGAAGAAGAAGGGTTAGATGTTTACGAACACGGAGAAAGTGCTTATAATTAGAATATAAACCTGTA
>CAZWGG010000273.1:0-7260 GCA_964633305.1 uncultured Bacteroidales bacterium | reverse complement strand
GTTCTCTACACCCTACTCCTTCTTTAAAAACTTTCACTTTACCTGTTGATAAACAAATCAATCCTGCCGGTTTATCCCCTTCTTCAAAAATAGTTTCCCCTTTTTTTACTTCTTTGCATATATAATTCCTTTTTAATCTTTCTTTTTCCTCGTTGGTCAAATCATAAAAAAGAGAATTTGTATTATCAATACAGTTTTTACAATAAGATTCCATAGCAGCACTATTCTTGCATTTGATAATTTTGTTAATATAAAATTTGTATTTTCAATAATCTAAGATTTAATTATTGTTTTTTTTCAGGGCTGTCATAATTAGCTCATTGTAAAAGAAATTAGGACTATAAAATTAGAAAGCCGTAAAATTAATAAAATTCAATAGACTTTAGTAGTCAAAAATCAAACCTGTATAGCGGAAATATAAATTAGAATAATCTTTCTGTTTCGCCATTTATCCTAAAAATATCTTGCCACAAGTGGCATCCTCCTACCAGTACCAAAAGCTTTTGATGAAATACGCAGAATTGGTGGAGTTTGATATCGTTTGTATTCATTTCTGTTAACTAAATTTATAATGCTATCTACAATAGTTTTATCAATTCCTAATTCAATAATTTCACCTACCGGCTTTTTTAATTCAATATAGTTGAAAAGTATTTTATCAAGAATACTATAGTCAGGCAATGAGTCTGAATCTTTTTGATCAGGCCTCAATTCGGCCGATGGGGGTTTGCTTATTGTATTGCTTGGAATTATTTCATGCTTCCGGTTAATAAATGTAGCCAGATTATATACATCGGTTTTATATACATCGCCCAACACAGAAAGCCCTCCGCTCATATCGCCATAAAGGGTGCCATAACCCACTGCTGCTTCACTTTTATTTGAAGTATTTAGCAATATATTTTCGAATTTGTTGGATACTGCCATTAATAAATTACCTCTTATCCGTGCCTGAATATTTTCTTCGGTTATATCTGATGGCAAATTTCCAAATAATGGTCCCAGGGCATTATCAAATTTGGCAGTTATTTTTTCAATACTTATAATATCATATTTTACATTTAAATTTTTAGCTAATGCAACAGCATCAATAATTGAATGTTCCGATGAATATTTTGAAGGCAATAGCAAAACACGAATATTATGACTGCCAAGAGCTTTTGCAGAAAGTACAAGGGTTACAGCAGAATCAATTCCTCCGGAGAGCCCAATTACTGCTTTACTAAATTTCATTTTCTGAAAATAATCTCTAATACCTAATATCAACGCATCATGAATTTGCTGAATAGTGTTTGAATCTTCCTGTTCTCTAATACCCGTATTCTTAGTAAATAAAAGATCGGTATCAAAGTCGTAACTATCTTCTTCAAAAGATTTTAGTTTTTTAACAATTTTGCCATTAGTATTTATAATCATTGATCCCCCGTCAAATATTAATTCGGTATTAGCCCCAACCTGGTTAACATATATGATAGGTAAGTTAAATGTGAGGCTATTTGAAGTTAATATTTTCTTTTTAATACTTTCTTGTGTGTATGAAAAGGGAGAGGCAGAAATGTTTATTATGAAATCAGGATTTTGTTTTTTTAGTTTTTCAATGGGGGAAACGTCGTACAATTTATCTTTGCCAAATCCGGTCAGTATGGGTTGTTGATACCATAAATCTTCACAAATAGTTAAAGCAATAGTTGAATTTTCATGTTTCAGGATGGAAAAAGAAGTATTTGGTTCAAAATACCTGTATTCATCAAAAATATCATAGGTTGGCAACAGGGTTTTGTGAATCACCTGTTCTATTTTACCGTTACGTAAAAAAAAAGCCGAATTGAAAAGATTTTTACCTTTTGAGTTTTTGTTTAAACTTGGAGCCCCGACTATTGCTGCAACATCAACACATTTAGAAGCTATTTTGTTAACATATAAATTACATTTTTCAATAAAATGTTTATGCTCAAGTAAATCAAGAGGTGGATACCCACATACACATAATTCTGAAAAAACAACTAAATCAATTTTTTTTGTCCTGGCTTTTGTAATTGTTGAAATAATTTTTTTGGTATTTCCTTCAAAATCTCCAATAATATAGTTTAGTTGGGCAATTAATATCTTCATGCTAAAGTAAAAATTATTAAAACATAACTCCAACCTGAATCGTAAGAATATTCAATACTTCTTTTGATCCATGGTTGGGTAATATATCAATAAACCCATTGTTGTAAACAATTCCTAAAGTAACGGCTGTATTGCCCCCAACAGCATACTCAATTCCTCCTCCAAAATAATATGACATATTGAAAATGCCAACTTCTTTGTTAACACTTTTGTTATCGATAATTGTTCCAGCTTTTGCTTTGGCGTTAATATTTATTTGAGGTTGAAAACCTAAAGCAGCATAATACGTAAAATAACCTATCTGGTTTGTCTTTAGTTTTAAACCAATTGGAACGGTTATGTATTGAAGCTTATATTTTACCACTGTTGAGGAATTTATAGTAACTTCAGCTTCATTTGTCTTAATCGTCACAGAATCGGTATATAGCAAATTCCCTCCATAATTTCCTATTCGAATTCCAGTTACTATTGCATAATTTTCGGCAAAATAATTTTCTAACACTAGCCCTCCCTCAACACCTATTTTTGATCCGTCTGACTTTACTAAGTCTGCATTTTCTCCAAACCAATCAAAATGGGGGCTTAATGTTACTCCTAAGCGAAGACCTTGTGAAAAAGAGCCATAAGTAAACAAAACAGCAATACTTATTAAAATTAACCTTTTCATATCCATATATTTTAAAGTATACAAAAATAAATAAAAAAAACATCCTCTTAAATCCTTTCAAAAAAGTTTACATTTGTACGTATTATAAGATTACTTAATTCATGTTTGTTTTTTTAAACTTGAAAGGATGAAAACAAAATATATATACCTGTTTTTTACCCTTTTATTGGTTATTTCATGTACAGGTAAAAAAAAAGAAATTGATACTTCCGATATAAAGATAACTATTCAGCTAAAAAGATTTGAATGTGAATTGTTCAATGCCGACCCTTCGCAGATTGATGATTATATTCCAATGTTTAGTAAAAAATATGGGATTTTTTTTCAAATTTTTAATCGCCGGATCATAAGAATAGGTTCGGTTGATGACCCTTTATATCCTGAATTATTAAAAAAGTTTGTTACCGATCATTTAAATTTTACGATTTATGAACGTACAATGGAAGTTTTTCCAACCCTCGATTGGTTAAAAGAAGAACTTGAAGCAAGCTTTAAGAATTATACGTATTATTTTCCTCAAAAGCCAATTCCTGAAATAATTACTTATATTTCAAGATTTAACCAGTCGGTTGTTTCCGATGAAAATCTTATTGGAATTGGCCTTGATAAATATCTTGGCACCGATGAAGAACTTTATAAACAATTAGGTATTTATTCTTATATGCGAAAAAGAATGCATAAAGATAAAATTGTGTCCGATTGTATGCAATTATGGGCTATTACTGAGTTTGAATTTAATGATTCTATTAATAATCTCATTACAAACATGGTATATCAAGGTATGGTAATGTATTTTGTTGATAAAATGTTGCCTTCAAAGCCCGATACCCTTAAATGGGGCTTTTCCCAGAAGCAGATGAACTTTTGTAAAAACAATGAAAAACAGATGTGGACATACCTAATTGAAAATAAATTGCTTTTTAATTCAGATAAATTTGTTATTGATAAATTTGTTCGTGATGGGCCCTTTACAAAAGATTTTACCAACGAATCACCTGCACGAGCAGCTGTATGGATCGGCTTTAATATTGTATCTTCATATTTAAAAAAAAATAAAACAGTTAGTTTTCAGGACCTTATGCATGAAAGAAATTATCAAAAAATAGTTAACCAATCACATTATAATCCATAATAGTATACGAACATCCCAATTTAGAAATTGAATGAAAAGATTTTTACTGATTTTAGTTTTTGCATTTTTATTTATTAATTCTTTTTCACAAGATCCGGATGTTATATGGCAGGAAGGATTAAAAAAATTTGAAGAAAAAGATTTTCACGGAGTTATTGAAAAAATGAATGAATATTTAGAAATAATTTCTTCACAACCTTATGCAATATATAATAGAGGTATTGCAAAATTAAACCTGGGCGATATTGAAGGAGCATGTGCAGACTTATCATTGTCGGAAAAATTAGGGTTTAAAGTGAAGAAGCAACTATTTAGTTATTTATGTATAAAGGATGAAAAGTTCAAGTTTCTGAAAAAAGCATATTATAAACACACTGATATTTTTCCTGAGAATGGATGCAGGCCTTATTATACAAGAAAAGACACACTTAGAGGGGCATTAAGACCTGAACGTACCTGTTTTGATGTTTTGTTTTACAATTTAACGGTTAGAATAATTCCTAAAGGGAAAAAAATTACTGGGGAAAATGAAATATATTTTATGGTAACAGAACCGTCGGACCGTATTCAAATAGATCTTTTTGATAATTATTTGATAAATAGTATTACCTGGAATGGGAGACCTTTAAAGTATAGCAGGGAGTATAATGCTGTATTTATAGATTTTCCGCAAGTTTTGCATCCAAAAGAGCACCATAGCATTGTCATTAGCTATTCGGGAAAGCCAGATAAAGCTAAAAATCCACCCTGGGAGGGAGGATTTGTATGGAAGAAAGATAATCAAAAAAAACACTGGGTAGGAGTGGCATGTGAACATTTAGGTGCAAGTTCATGGTGGCCAAATAAAGATCATTTGACAGATGAACCCGATTCAATGAAAATAAATATTGAAGTGCCAATTAAGTATAAAGCAATTTCTAACGGCATACTCCGAAATGTTGTTAAAGCTGGTGGCGGATACGACCGTTATGAATGGTTTGTAAGTTATCCGATAAATAATTACAATGTTACTTTTTACATGGGACATTATGAATACCTTACAGACACATTGCAGTTGAATGATAAAAGCCTGTTAATGAAATATTATGTTTTACCTTACCATACCGAAAAGGCAAAACAACATTTTAAACAAGCTAACAAGGTAGTAAAATTTTATTCTAATGTCTTTGGAGAATATCCATTTATAAATGATGGGTTCGGATTGGTTGAATCTCCCTATGCCGGGATGGAACACCAGAGCGCTATTGCTTATGGTAACGATTATGGAGTTAAGAACGATGAAATGTACCGAAACTCAGTGTATGATTACATTATTGTACATGAAGCAGCACATGAATGGTGGGGAAACTCAGTATCGGCAGGTGATATGGCAGATATCTGGATTCATGAGGGATTTGCAACATATGCAGAGTTATTGTTTTTGGAAAAAATGTTTGGGAAAGATGAATATAACTATGAGTTAAACGAAAAAAGAAAAACAATATTTAATTTTTGGCCACTGGTTCAAAACTATAATGTAAATGAAAACAGTTTTGCAAGCAATGATGTGTATACAAAGGGTGCTACACTTTTGCATTGTTTACGTTGCACCATAAATAATGATTCTCTTTTTTTTAGAATAATTAAAGAATTTTGTGTAGAAAAAAAATACAAGATTGTAACTACTAATGATTTTATAGAATTTGTAAATTATCATACAAAAGATAATTATCATTCATTTTTCAAGAAATATCTTTATGATACTGGCTTACCGGTTCTGAAGTATAAGATACAGGAAAAAGATACAAATCTGATTTTTACTTTTCATTGGGAAGAAGTTGATGAGGGGTTCAAAATGCCTTTTTGTATAAGAACAAATGATGGTAAAGCACTCAGAATAGAAGGTACAACAGAAGAAAAACAAGTAACCCTTTCGAATACCAAATGGTTTAACTTTTACAACGAATGGCAGAATTTGGATGGTGTTGTGGACAATTCATATACATATTTTCATACCAAATGGATAAACTAAAAAACATTTTATGATTCGTTTTTGATAGGTGAACAATCTCTAAAATAGTTTATAACTTTAGGCTTTTTAGTAAAAAAAATGGCAAAGTATTTAGTTAAAGATATTGCAGGTATACTTGGGAAATCAGTAATAAAAAATAACATTGAAATAAAAAATTTGCTGATAGATAGCAGAAAAATCGTTTCACCTGCCGATTCTATGTTTTTTGCAATAATTGGTGAACGGCACAATGGACATGATTATATTGATGAATTATATAAAAAAGGAGTAAGGACATT
This sequence comes from uncultured Bacteroidales bacterium, assembly GCA_964633305.1. Classification (GTDB taxonomy): domain Bacteria; phylum Bacteroidota; class Bacteroidia; order Bacteroidales; family UBA10428; genus CAZWGG01. The sequence continues at coordinate 1,060 of CAZWGG010000273.1, read as the reverse complement.
TGTTGTCTCTCAACCTGATGATTATGTTTCGAAATATATTCAAGGGAATTTTATTTTTGTTGATGATACGTTAACAGCATTGCAAATACTTGGGACATATCATCGTCAAACATTTAAAAAAACCGTGATAGGCATAACGGGCAGTAATGGAAAAACTGTTGTTAAAGAATGGCTTTTTCACTGTTTAGCCCATAAGATGAATATTGCCCGAAACCCGAAAAGTTATAATTCACAAATTGGAGTACCTTTATCTCTTTGGTTACTGAGAGAAGATAATGACTTAGGAATATTTGAGGCCGGAATATCCAAACCAGGAGAAATGGAAAACCTTGCCGGAATTATTCAACCCGATATTGGAATTATTACCAATATTGGTGAAGCACACCAGGAAAATTTCAAGAGCCTCAAAGAAAAAGTTATAGAGAAATTGAAATTGTTTGCATCCTGTAAAACTATTATTTATTGTAAAGATTATACACTTATTGATACCGTAATTAAAGGAGGTAAGGCTTTTAAAAATGCCGAAATTTTTTCTTGGTCGAAAAACAGTGAAGCCTCATTACAAATAACCAAGATCGATAAACAAGTTGGACAAACAATTCTTGAAGCAAATTTCAATAATCAATCTTTATCAATAACAATACCTTTTTCTGATAGTGCATCTATTGAAAATGCAATACACGTTTGGGCTTATCTGCTATGCCTGGGAGAATTTGATGAAATAACCCATGGCCAATTGAAAAAATTACCTTCAGTTGCTATGCGGTTAGAACTAAAAAGAGGTATTAATAATTGTACCATAATAAATGACAGCTATAACTCAGATATCAACTCTCTTACTATCGCACTTGATTTACTAACCATACAATCACAACACGATAAAAAAATACTTATCCTGTCAGATATCCTGCAAACAGGTTTAAAGGCTGATGCTTTATATAAAGATGTCTCTGATTTGCTTATTTAGAAAAATATTTCTATATTTATTGGTATTGGAAAAGATATCTTAACTAATAAAAAGCAATTTATAATTCCATCCGCATTTTATCATGATACCAGG
>CAZWGG010000272.1:2773-7262 GCA_964633305.1 uncultured Bacteroidales bacterium | reverse complement strand
CACACCAGCGAGATTGGTTGCTCCGTTCTTGAAGCCGTTGAAAAAGGAGAAATAGACAAAAACTCCTACAAAAATTATCTAAAAATGGAAAAAGAGAAAGCATATTTTGAATCAACAGTTTCAGAAAGAAGGAAAAAAGATAAAGAATTTGGTAAAGATAACGGCGGGATATTTTGCAATGCAACAGATGGATAAAATAATCTCAACCGATGAAAGAAAAGCGATTTGGTATGTCTGTACTGGAAAATTGACTCGAGAGGAAATTGTCCGAAAATCTGGAGTTTCCATGAGAACGGTTGTAACTTTTATTGATACTGCAAAAACGCTTGGCTTACTTGAGGAAGAAAAGGAAAAGGGTGGTCATCCAAGAAGAGTAATTGACTACACGCCTCCCGAATGGAAAAAGTTGCTGAAACCAAAAAAGAAGCCAGCCGAAGGAAAGAAAGAAGAAACACAATCTCCAGCCACTTAAACCTTCTACCATTTTTTCTCCATTATTTCTTTAACGATACTTTCTTTTGTCGTTTTACCCGATTTTACTTTTCTTATTTCGATACTGGCGGATTTGCCCATAAACCGTTTATTCTTCCGCAGAAAAACCCTGAATTTTACAAAACATTTTTAAAATCATATAATGTGCCGGAATTAGTCACTTCAAAAGTTGATCTCACTCCGCATAATTTAGTAAACATTATTAAATCCGAAGCAATAGATGCTTCATTTGAAGAGATAAAATAAATAATTCGTATGTCAGTTTTCAATTCATTTTACAGGGTTATTAAGCCATCCAAAACAGGAGATTTTCATGATGAATGGAAAGAATGTCTTTTACAGTTAGATAGTATTTCCCATAGTAAGTATGCTATTTTAAGGCTAAATGTATTTGTTGATGTAACAAATGCTGATGATATGCTGCAAAAAAAACAACATATTGGTAATAGCTTAAAAAAATTATTTAAAGATAGCTATCCTCCGTATACTGTTTCCGGACATACTCCCGAACCGCCTTATCAAGTTTGTTTTGAGGTTCTGTGTACCAAATCGGATAAATCTATAACTTACAAAAGAGCAGGTGATATTAGTTACATTGTCTTTGAAATGGATAAGTGGAAAGAAATATGGTGTGCCGGGTTAGGGGACTACCGTATGTTAACTAATATTGAAAAGGCATCTATTGCCTCATTTGAAAAATTACAAGAAATACTTCAATCAGAGAATATGACATTTGATCATATCGTAAGACAATGGAATTTTATTAGTGATATATTGTTAAAAGAACCGAGAGATAGCGAAACAATACAATACTACCAGGTATTTAATGAAATACGTTATGAATATTATTCACGTAACAAGAATATCATGAGCTATCCGGCAGCTACGGGTATTGGTACAAAATTCAGCGGTGTTATAATAGATTGTTATGCAATTATGTCCGATCAAACCATACAAGCTATTCCAATAAAAAACCCCATACAAAAAAATCCATATACTTATGGTCAAAGGGTACTTATCGGGTCTTCTTTACAAGAAAAACAAAAAAAACACCCGCCGCTATTTGAAAGAGCTTTACTTTTGACTAAAAAGGATGCTTCACGACTGTTTATATCAGGAACTGCTTCCATAAAGGGGCAAAAAAATGTAGAGATAGGAGATATAGAAAAACAAACTCATGTTACACTTGAAAACATCGAGAAACTGGTTTGTCGTGAAAACCTTCAAGACCAGTATAAAAATCTCGAGGTTTTTCCAGACAAGTATGCTTATGCAAGAGTTTATGTTAAATATATCAGCGATATTCCTAAAGTAAAATCAATTTGCGAATCATTTTTCAGAAATATCCCTATCATTTATTTACAGGCCGATGTATGCCGTGACGATCTCTTAGTAGAGATAGAAGCGGAAAAGTTTTACTAAATACCAGTACTAAAAGCCAGGCTAATAAAGGCTGGTTATTTTTGGTATTGGGATATAAAATCTTTTTTTATCTACTTAACAATGAAATTAAACAATTTACTAGTATGAAAAAAACATTGATCCCCCTATTATTCGCCTTAACCATTTCTTCTTATAGCAGAGAATATTCTCTTGAATCGCCTGACAATAGGATTAAATTAAACATTAATGTGGCAGAAAATTTATCTTTTTCAGTTTACTCAGATGGAAATCTTCTTATCAAACCTTCGGTTATATCCATTTCAAGTAATTACGAACAATTTCTTGGTAAGAATCCAAAAATCCAAAAAATTGAAAGAAAAACGGTTAATAAGATACAGAAACCTGCTATAAGCTATAAAACAGCCGAAATTGTTGATCATTATAATGAGTTAACTTGTAAGTTTAATGGTAATTTTAGCCTGGTTTTCAGGGCATATAACCAGGGAATTGCCTATCGGTTTGAAACCAATTTCAATGATTCATTACTTATATTTAAAGAAAACACAACCTATTGTTTTGATGAAAACAGCTTTGTATGGTTTCCCGAAGAAGAAAACTTCATATCACATAATGAAAGGATATACAAGTATGAAAAACTTGTAAACCTGGAAGAAAAAAGTTTTTGTAGTCTACCTGTATTAATAAATATTTCGAATAACTCAAAAATTCTTATTACCGATGCCGATCTGTACGATTACCCCGGGACTTTTCTCCAGGTAACAGGACCGGGAAAATTAAGCCCTATCCATCCTTCTGTGGTGTTAAAAGCAACTCCAAGCAAGCTAAGTCCAGACAGAAACGAAGTTATATCTAAAGAAGCCGGTTATATCGCAAAAACAACCGGAACACGCGAGCTTCCCTGGAGGGTTATTGCCATATCACATGAAGATAAAGATTTACTAATGAACCAGATGGTTTATTTACTTTCCAGGCCACAACAGTTTGATGATGCTTCGTGGATAAAGCCTGGGAAAGTTGCCTGGGATTGGTGGAATGCGCTAAATGTATATGGGGTTGATTTTGAATCGGGCATAAACAATGAAACCTATAAATATTATATTGATTTTGCCTCTGAATTTGGTCTCAATTATATAATTCTCGATGAAGGCTGGTCTCCGGCAACAGAAATTACTACCCCGGTTAAGGATATTGATGTAGAAGAGTTATGCCGCTATGGCCGTGAGAAGAATGTGGAAATAATTCTTTGGACACTTTGGAAACCTCTACTTGAAAAAATGGATGAGGCTTTGGACCTCTATGTTAAATGGGGAGTTAAAGGGATTAAAGTAGATTTTATGCAACGGAACGACCAATGGATGGTAAATTATTATGAAAAAGTAGCAGAAGCTGCTGCAAAAAGAAAGTTGCTGGTTGATTTTCATGGCAGTTTCAAACCATCGGGATTACGAAAAGCCTATCCGAATGTAATCTCTTATGAAGGGGTTCAAGGGATGGAGCATTGCAAATGGAGCCAAAACACAAATCCCGAGCATGATGCCACATTGCCCTTTACCAGGAATGTTGTAGGGCCTATGGACTACACACCCGGGGCAATGATAAATGCCTCTGAAAGAAATTTCAGGGTATTGTTTACACGACCTATGAGCATAGGTACGCGTTGTCACCAGCTTGCCCTGTATGTAGTATTTGAAAGCCCCCTTCAAATGTTAGCTGATAATCCATCAAATTATTACAGGGAAAAAGAGTGTATGGAATTTTTATCTGAGGCGCCCACCGTTTGGGATGAGACCATTGTGCTGGCTGCAAAAGTGAGTGACTATGCTATACTTGCCCGCAGAAAAGGTGAAAAATGGTTTATTGGCGGAATAACCGACAATGAAGCACGTAAATTCGAAATAGACTTCTCATTTTTAAAGGACGGTAAGCACAAAATAAAATATTACCAGGATGGCATTAATGTATACAAATATGCAAGTGATTATAAAAAAATAGAAACCGAAATAACAAAAGACGACAAAGTTGAAATTAATATGGCCCCCGGAGGAGGATGGGCTGCTGTGGTTTATTAACTAAAGTTCTTCCATAAAAAGAACTCCTGTATAACTAAAATAATTTATTAATGACAAAGATTAGAACACTTTGAAATAAAACTGAAAAATCACAAAATTTTCTTCACTTGGGTTATTTATACAAACAACAAGTAGTTTTACCTGAAAGAACAAGTAGTTTTGTTCAAAACAACAAGTAGTTTTATCTGAAAGAACAAGTAGTTTCTTTGCAAACAACAGGTAGTTTTAGTGCAAGTATAAAAAAACACGTGAGAGCTTTGCCGTTCATGCAAAAACAATGTGAAAGGCTGGTGCGAGCTGCAACCTAAAATCCGCAAGTTGGGGGAATTTTTACAATCTTATTCCCATCTTAACGCATCAATAGGTATCAGCCTTGATGCCTTTCGTGCCGGGTACCAACCGAAAAATATACCTAGTGCCTGCCAAAACTCCTATTTTTTAAAGTCTTTGATAAGAAAACGTCAAAGATGAGGCTTTCGAAGCATTGAAAATGAGGAGTTTACTGATTGTAAATGACTATTTTC
>CAZWGG010000272.1:0-2763 GCA_964633305.1 uncultured Bacteroidales bacterium | reverse complement strand
TGTATTGCCATCTTAGAATTTTTAGTAACATTTTAGAATTGGAGAATACCAATGATCAGAAAAGGTTCCAATGTATTTTAATTTTTTGTTTTTATTTCCATAACCGGATGATGATAGCTTCGGTTGCAACAAAAATAAATGCCAGTATCACCGAATAAAATTTAATGGTAATCGGCCAGTTCAATAATTTGCCTAATAGCAGGGCCGATCCTGTTCCCAACATACTTCCGATGGTGCCCCCAAAAACGCTTAATAATATTGCCTCGAATAAAAACTGTATAAGAATATCCCTGTTTCTTGAACCGACAGCCATTCTCAAACCTATTTCACGGGTACGTTCAGTTACTGTAACAAGCATTATATTCATGATGCCGATACCTCCTACCAGTAAAGAAATTGCGGCTATTCCGGCCAAAAGAGTGATCATTATTTTTGATGTGGAACCAAAAATATTGGCAATCACCTGAACTGGAGATTGCGAAGATAATAATTACAGAAAGAACAATTCCAGTGATAGTTTTACGTTTCATAATCTTTAAAATTGAATGGGTTTTCCCAGGTAATGATCAATAAGTTTACTATAAAAAATATACTGGTATTTTGCTTGTTGCAGATCGGCCTGGGCTTTGATATTATTACTCTTGGAAATAAGCAAATCGGTTACGTCTGATAAAACCATCTGTAAAGGATCACTTGCAAGATATCCGATCTGGCGAGTGACAGACAGGGAATTTGTATGATAAAGATTCTGGGCGCTCGAATAACCTGATCTGAGAGAACCTGAAAGGGACAAACTCGGAAAATAGCTGCCAGATGCAGACTTTAATGCATACTCTGAACCTTGTATATACCATTGGGCAGCTTTAATATCAGGCAGAATATTTACAGCGCTGTCATATACTTCATTATTGGTTAATAGCTGTGAACTTTCAATTTCCAAAAGTGTCTTTTCCACATCGGGTTTTGCTATATTAAAACTATCATTAACCGGCAATTCCATCAGTTGCATAAGTGATACCTTTGAAATATTATAATTACCGCTATTGTTATTGTTTTCATTTATTTAGTCAATACAATCCTTTAAAGTAAACTTGAATTATAGAAATTATTTTCTTACTGAAAATGTATAGCTAAAATCTTCTTTCATCTTTTACTTAAAAACACGATAGTAAAATTTTTGTTTTAACATTAATTGTGAATTGGAACCCAACTATATAAGTAAGATAGAAATATAATATTGAAAGCCCTCTTCAAATGTTAGCTGATAATCCATCAAATTATTACAGTGAAAAAAGAGTGTATGGAATTTTTATCTGAGGCGCCCACCGTTTGGGATGAGACCATTGTGCTGGCTGCAAAAGTGAGTGACTATGCTATACTTGCCCGCAGAAAAGGTGAAAAATAGTTTATTGGCGGAATAACCGACAATGAAGCACGTAAATTCGAAATAGGCTTCTCATTTTTAAGGACGGTAAGCACAAAATAAAATATTACCAGGATGGCATTAATGTATGCAAATCTTAAAAAACAAAAAGGCAGGTAATGCCTGTGGGCCTACCTGCCTTTTTGTTTTGACTAACTACTTTAAAATTTAATATAAAGGATTCTGGACTAACAATTCATTCCTGTTCAATTCATCCCTTAGTATTGGGAATAAATAACATTTATCATCCCATTGCCGGTTTTCTATCGGCGCTGTTGACACCTCATAAGTTGGAACAGTGGATGTAGAATGATCAGGCAAAAGATGGTACCTGATCTTAATGGGATAAGTAGGCTGGTAAGCTTCATCAGCAATTAACCAACGGCGTACATCCCAAAAACGGTGCTCTTCACAAGCTAATTCAATTCTACGTTCATGCCTGTATGCATCCATAAGGTCGTCCCCTGTTAACCCGGGGTCCAAATCAGGCAGTCCTGCCCTTTTTCGAATAAGGTTAATCGTACTGATAGCTTCTGCTTCATTAGCAGCATCACCAAGTTCAATACAAGCTTCTGCATAATTTAACAATACTTCGGCATACCGGATAAAACGCCACGGTAAATCCTGTTTGTCATATTGGCCATCGAGAGACGGATCGATAAATTTACGGGTATAATATCCTGTAAATGTCCCATTCCAGTCTTCAATAGGCCCGCACCTGGTATCAAGCCCGCAAATATCAACCGTATCATTGGCATCGTCATCCCATGTTTCAAATACTCCTGTCTGAATTGTATTTAGGGGCGTTAAAGATGCCTGTACTGTAGAAGCTGCATCTGAAGGGCGTTCTCTCCATTCCGCCCCATCATATAATACATTGGCATAAAACCGTTGCTCGCGGTTAACATAAGGAGCTGCTGCATGTACAGGATTTTCCCAATCGAATTTACTTCCATCTGCCATTTCATACTCATCAACCAGTTCCTGCAAATGGGTACTGTTCCCCCAGCAATGATACCCATTAGGCCCTAAATAGCGGTTGGGAAAATAACCGTCCCAGCCTTCTTCAATAGTGGGAGTAAAATGCTGAACGAAAATATCTTCTTCAGTATTATACGATAAGAAAATTTCCGTATAATTGACTGCTATTGAGTCAGTTGCCGATGGATCTTTTTTATAAAGATCGTAAGTTCCCAAATCCATTACAGCTTTAGCGGCATCTTTTGCCGCCTGCCAGCGTGTGGCCTGGCTCCCGCTTGTATAGCCTAGTAATTCAGGGTTTGCATAACCAGAAGCCCATGTAAAATCATGGTGTAAATCGCTGGCAGCATGTAATAATA
>CAZWGG010000271.1:0-7273 GCA_964633305.1 uncultured Bacteroidales bacterium | reverse complement strand
TTCAGCATATTTTCTGATTACATGGGACATGATACGCTATTCATCAAGCAGGGGTATTTATCACGTTGGCAGGGGAAGCGGGGCAAACAGTATTGTTGCATATTGTTTGAAGATCACCGATGTTGACCCGATTGAACTTAACTTGTACTTTGAAAGGTTTATTAATCCGAAAAGATCAAGTCCACCGGATTTCGATGTTGATTATTCATGGAAAGACAGGGACCAAGTGCAGGATTATATTTTTAAAAGGTATGGCAGTAAATATACTGCCCTATTGGGAGCGACTGTTACATTTAAGGACAAGGCCATATTAAGAGAATTGGGTAAAGTTCACGGTTTGCCAAAAGAAGAAATCGATGAATTAGTCTCCACACCTGGAAATAAGATGGATGACGACAGTATTATTAAAACAATTTTTGAGGTTGGGAAACGAATTATAGACTTTCCGAATATAAGAAGTATACATGCAGGGGGAATTATTATTTCAGAAGAACCCATTACAAACTATACTGCATTGGATTTACCGCCAAAGGGTTTCCCTACCACACAGTGGGATATGTATGTTGCCGAGATGATAGGTTTTGAAAAACTTGATATTCTTTCTCAACGGGGAATTGGGCACATCCGGGAATGTGCCGAGATAGTCCTCGGCAATAGAAATAAAAAGGTTGACGTTCACGATATTAATAAGTTTAAGGCCAATGTACAGGTCAATAATAAATTATACAATGGCGATGCTATTGGATGCTTCTATATTGAATCACCTGCTATGCGCGGATTATTAAAAAAACTTCGCTGTAATGATTATCTCCGATTAGTTGCAGCCAGCTCCATCATAAGGCCCGGAGTCGCAATGTCAGGCATGATGAGGGAGTATATTAAGCGGTTTCATAATCCCAAAGGCTTCAAATATCTTCATCCGGTCTTCAAAGAACAGCTTAAAGAAACTTTTGGGGTTATGGTATACCAGGAAGATGTAATAAAAATTTGCCATCACTTTGCCGGATTAGACTTATCTGATGCCGATATATTACGAAGGGCAATGAGTGGTAAATACCGCTCAAAAAAAGAATTTGAAAGGATACAAACCACATTTTTTACTAATTGTAAAGAGCGTGGTTATTCCCGTGAATTAACTAATGAGGTATGGCGACAAATTTCTTCTTTTGCAGGATATGCTTTTTCAAAAGCCCATTCAGCTTCCTATGCAGTCGAAAGCTATCAGAGTCTTTATTTGAAAACCAATTATCCACTTGAATTTATGGTTGCAGTGATAAACAACTTTGGCGGATTTTATCAAACCTGGGTATACATTAACGAAGCCAGGCAACTTGGTGGTATTATTCATCTTCCATGTCTAAACAACAGTAAATATATGACCTCAATAAAAGGGAATGACATTTATCTTGGTTTTGTTCACGTGAAAAGCCTGGAAGAAACATTGATAAAAAATATTATTGCTGAAAGGGAAAACAATGGACAATATTCGGGTATTTCAGATTTCATAAGACGTGTTCACATAGGAATAGAACAACTCAAAATTTTAATCCGGATTGGTGCATTCATGTTCACAGGTAAATCAAAAAAATCACTTTTATGGGAGGCCCATTTATTTACCGGTAAAACTTCAACATCAATAAAAACGGTTGATATGTTTGAGGTCGATGAACCCGAATTTGAGCTACCAGAATTACCTGATAAACCAATTGAAGACGCCTATGATGAATTGGAACTGCTTGGTTTCCCGGTTACTATTACAAGATTTGATATACTAAAAACTAATTATAGAGGAAATGCCGATTCCAGTGATTTACTTAAGCAGGCTGGGAAAAGAGTGAGGATACTTGGTGACCTGGTCACTATTAAAAATGTACATACGGTAAACAAACAGTGGATGCACTTTGGATGTTTCTTAGATTATAATGGGAAGTTTTTTGATACCGTACATTTTCCACCGACGCTAAAAAAATATCCGTTTACTGGCTATGGCGTTTATCTGATTGAAGGAAAGGTTGTCCAGGAATTCGGATTTCCAAGTATTGAAACCGAAAAAATGGCCCGGTTGCCTTATCAACCTGACCCGAGATATATTAACAAAAAAATATTACAGGAACACGTATAGCTGATAAAAAAATTATTTGCCAAACTCTTTGTTAAGGGCATTCCATAATTCTGCCCTTCCATTATCATAACCAAGCGCCCATATTCCAACTCCTGCCAATTGTTTTTTCTTTATCCATTGGTAATTTGTGCTCAATGTTAGGGAATCAACAAACCAAACCTGCCGGTAATTTCCGTTATTGTCTTTATATGTATACATCTTACTATTACTGGAATTATCCAGCATAGCATTTTCGATCCACTCCCTGGGTATTTTTCTATATGCCGGGGATTCCAGGTAACCCAGGTTTTCGGAAGGATAATTTTTATCGCTGGTTTTCCACTCCCTTCCATAATAGGGTAATGCCAGAATTAAGCCGGATGAAGAAAACCCCTTGTCAAGATAATGGGTTACCGTTTTTTCAAGGTTATACGGTAACCATTCGTCACCACTTGATAAGGGTGATACAGGACCTGCCTGTTTACTGCTGGAATAATAATAATCGTATCCCATAACGATAAAATAATCTACATTTGATTTTAATTTGTCTATATTAAAAGCATTTGCCCAATCAACTGCGGGCAAGCATACCAAAGCCAAGTTATTTTTATCTTCTTTAATAAGCGCTGATTTTACTTTTTCTATAAACCCTGAAAATAAATCGGCTGCTTTCACCGGTAATTCTTCAAAATCAATGGTAACACCATCTGCACCCCGCTTGTTGACCAGCGAAACAAGATTTTTTATAAAAACATCCTGGGCTTTCTGATTGGAAAGAAAAGCAAGGTTATTAGTATACCCAAAATTATTTACGGTTAAAAATACTTTACATCCGGCCCTTTTTGCAGAATCAACCAAGCCGGTAGTTTCCCATTGGTGAACTGATGTAGGCTCACCGGTATGGGGGTTTAACTCGTAACTAAAATAAGCCACTCCCCATAGCAGGTTAAAGTTGTAACATTTATATGAACTCCCGCAAAAATACGGATGAAAACCTATTATCTTGTAATTTTCATCGCGTTCAATTTTAAGCGAATGTGTTGATGTGTATACTATTCCGTGATGTTTGTCCCATTCTTCTTCGGAGTTATAATTTAATGATTTATTTGCTTCAAGGTGTTCCTTATGGACAGAAGGAGCGCTTGTTACAACTTTTTCACCCTGAAATGATAAAAGTTGCGCTTTTAAATCATTCCAGGCCTCCGGGTCATCTTGCGTACAGGTATTGTCAATGTTGTAAATAAATGCTTTAACTAAATTGTAGGGTGTGCCGGATATCGATTGCTTAATCAAATTAAGTTCATCAATGCTTATTTCAGCGTCTTTACTAAGTTCAATATATATATTAAAAAAACCGGTTGGTATAATTTTTATCGAACTCAATTCTTTATTGTATAATATGGAAAATAAGGGCAGGAGATACTCTTCAGCCGAAGCGACAGCTTTATCATATATTCCATTATCAACAGCCCTTTCGTACAATTTATGTTTAGACGTTTTTTTAATAAGCCCAATCTGTTCAAAGGAAATTTTTCTTTCCTTTTTTGTATAAATAAGCTCGAAACCCGGTACTTCTTTTTCCGGTATAAACCATGGGTTAATATCAATATCAAAAATAACAGGGTCAATTCCCGAGATAAATAAAGTATCGTCCTTAAATGAAATATTTTGTGAGGATATTTCGGAAAGGTCAAAGCCTGCATGAACCGTACCCCTCCCGATATAAACCGCGTCGGCATTTTTTAATTCCCCGGATGTTAAGTTATTTAACTGGTTGTTGAGTTGGTTTTTATGTTTTTCAATAAATTGTGCCCAGTTATTATCTTTAATGTATTGAAGAAAAAGTTTATCGCGGTTTATACCGCTAATATCTTTAAGGAGGATATAAATTTTATTGTCTTTGTATTTTTTAAGCGCTCTGTTTATGCTATTTCTTTTATTTACCGAATCCCTATTTAATTCATAATGTACAAAAACATACCAGTTTTCGACATCTTTTTCGTGTGTATTTTTATAAACTTCCTTAAGCGAGCAGATAACTTCACCATAATATTCCGCTGTGACCAATTCGGAGATATTTTTTATTTCTTTAATTATTAAACCATTATTGCGCGATTTTAATTTTATGGAAACAAATTTATTCCAATTTAAAAAAAATAGAATTATAATAACACCACCTATCGCAATAAAGGTATATCTATTTTTTATAAGTTTAATAATCATTTTAAGCAAGTTCATACGGAAATAAATTTATTATTAGATTTAATAATTTTGTTCATGATGTAACAGATGATTAATAGCTTTTTTTATGAGGGTTTTACATATAATAAAGGTTCATCTAACTCTTGGAACCGGATATTAATATTTTCAAATCCCATATTCCGAAGTATTTTATCAATTAAAAAAGCCGTTTTTTGCCTGGCGGTTTCCCGTATATTTAATGAATTAATATTATCTCTTAAATTATTTTCCGATTCCCTGTAAAACTTATCAATATCTTCGATCTTTAAACCTTTTCTAAACTCTGTTATATTCGAATATTCTTTCAAAATATTAAACTTTTCTGCAGGATACGAAAAATTAATAACTTCAATAGGGGGAAGGGTTAAACGGATATTTTTATCGGCAATTTTTATACTGTCAGGGTTTATTTTGTTTAAATCAATGCCAACTTTTAGCACAGCTTCTGTTTCGGCTATTAGTACTGCCGAATTTAACGGAATGATACGCAAAATTTTTTTCTCTTTATCAATTACCAAATGCTTTGAAAAAGTATACTCGACTGTAGCCAGTTTGGCTACTTTTGTTATTTGGTTAAAAACTTCTGTATTCCCGGGTTTGTTCTTACATCCGGGAAATAATACCGCCAGCATTATTAGAAATAATAAACAGCTACTTATTCGTTTCATTAGTATTATTTTTAACCAATCAAGGTGATTTAGAATAGTTTAACTTTTTAAATTTTCTTAACCTTTTATAACCACGTACACCCATATTTGTTTGATTTTATTCAATATCTTCTGAATTATCACAAGGGGCAGTAAGGTCAATTTTCTTATGTTTGTTTAAACTACTCTATAAAATTTAAATAAAGTAATGAATTATTTTTCAAAGATTCAAGTAGTAGGGGGTAATTTTCTGAAGATTAAGCATAACTATAATTTTTTCCTTATTGAATTATAATCGGCTCTTACACACAATTTTACTAAATTGACCATCGACTAAAAATAGTTATGTTTAAAACAATCGTAATGTAGTCACAAAGGCACTTTGTGAAAAAGTGTGAAGGAAGATAAATTGGAAAGTGACAAATATCACCACGTTGTGTTAAGATTGAGAATTTTTAATTGATTAAAATTATGATTTGAAAAATAGATTGTTAAACCAGAACATAAAAAGAGTTTAAATGATTGCTACTCTGGCCTAACTAGTTATTTATTCGCAACGAAGAGGTTCATTTTGTTCGATAACAGGTAAAAAAATATCGGAGCTTGTAAACCCCGATATTTTATAGATTTTATTCGCTTTAAATATTAATTGCCTTCACATGAACGTTTAACCTCGTCTTTAACTGGAGTATCTGTTTCAGGATTAAGCCACCTCGGTTTTATTTTAGTAACAACACTTGACGCTACCTTGTTGTTTTTAATTGTATATACCACTTTATATCCCCAATAAACAAATCCTAATAATACATCATCACAACAAACGTACGTTATATATTTATGGTAATGATGTATTTCAGTATCATCCGGATAATTCAGATTATTTTCGTTAAAAGGTAACTCGTTAACCGGATATGAAGGAATGTCAATTAAAGGCCTGGACTCTCCTGTATTTGGCATTGGCGGTGAGCCAGTAATTGGCTGTTGGCCATCAGCATGTAATTTTTGAATAGGTGTAATATTTCCTTTTATTCCTTGATATATTATCTGGTTGTATTCTTCCATGTATTGATAATACTTAATTTTAGCACATCCTTTAACACTTATATATTTAATTTCTCCTTGCACGGTACAGTCACTTCCATCAGGGTTTTTTGATGTTGTTTTCTTATTTAATGGAGCGTCATAAACCTTTATTTTTATTCCACCCACAGCAACATCAATATCTTTCGAGAGCTCAATAGTATCATTCTTCGCAAGTTCTTGTCCATTTTCATCCACGAATACGGTTTTAACACAATGCTCATACCAAATTACTTTCATTCGTGTAATTCTTCCTGTTTTAGGGCTTCTAAAATTATGAATTACCTCTGCAATTTTTTTCCCACAGTCAGGTTTCTGCTTTTCTTGCTTTATTGGTACTTGAGGTTTTTCCTGCTTATATATGTCATATAATTTGAAATCGCCAAAAATCAAGTTGCCGGTATTGAATACAACCTTTGAAAATTTACCTATAACTTCGGTTTTTTCTAATGCACCAACTATGTTGCCATAAACAATTTCATCAAATAGAAACCCTTCATAGTTTAAAATAATGTTTCGTTCACCTAACTTTGAATCAAATACCTTACCACTGGTTTCTAAAACTTCATCGCCAATAAGAATAAATCCGTGTAATAAATTATTATTTTGTGTTAAATATATTTTTCCTTGAAATACATTTTGCCCTGAACCTTCACTAATTTCACGGATATGTTCTTCATTTAAACTATCCCCTGGCAAGGTTTCATCATCAATATCTTTATACTTGGCTTCAAATAAAACATTACACTCCCAATATTTTTCTTCTTCCTCAATTTTAAAAAAGGATTTAGTTCCTTTTTCCAGGGTACAAGAAACAATATTACATGCCAGGATAAATATCCAGATAATTTTAATTATTTGTTTCATAACTATCAGCTCATTTCAGATTTAAATATTTTTAAATTTATGGTGAACAAGCTGATAACTTCCTGGTTTCTACTTTTTTCTTTCCCTGGCAGTCCGGTTTCTTATAAAATTCACCTTTAATTTCTTTTAATACTACTTTACAACTATGTCCAGGTTCACGTGCGCACCACCAATCTTTTTCTGTTGTTCTGTACGATCGCAAAAACTTATTTCGTTTATTTGTAATGTTTATGCACGATCCTTTTTCTTTTTCAACACATTTAAATCCTTTTAAATAAGTCCATATAATATATGAAACTTTTGGATAATATTCATCCCATGTTAAGAATTTTCGTTG
>CAZWGG010000270.1:0-7292 GCA_964633305.1 uncultured Bacteroidales bacterium | reverse complement strand
AAAGTAATTCGTGAGAGAAAAATTCAGGGACATGATTCGAATAGAAGACCTGATGTCCAGATTGTTGATGAAGATGGGAAGACAAAAAAGGTATATGAAGCAGAAAGAAAACCTGAAAGTAAGCGTAATAAAGAACGGGAATATGAAGAAAAAAATATACCTTATGAAACATATCCTTTAAAATAATAAATAAATGGCTGAACTAGGATTTTATTTAACTTATCAGGATAAACTAAACTTTTTTAATTATTTACTTTCAAAAAAATTTACTTTAATTCCAGATTTAAATTATAATACAAAAAGTTATCATGAAATAGATAATATAAAAGGAGTTAAACCTTATTTAAGACTACATTCTATAATCTTCATTAAACACATAGATTATTTTATTTCTCCTTTAGAGATGAGAAAAATAATGAAAGATTCTAAAGAAAAATATTACATATCTCAGAGGAATGGAGGTCCTACAATAGATTTTTACTCAACTAGTGAAATAACTAAAAATGATATGAAAAGTATTGGACCCGGCAGTTTGAGTTATTACTCAACGTTTTGGAATACAAAAACAATGCAAAATGAAAAAGCTCCATCTATTTTAAAGACATTTTATCATGATATGTCAAAATTTATTAAAAGTATTTCTTATAATTTAAAATTGGTTAACAGAAATTATTGGATAAGTAAAAATGTAATTGAAAAAATTAAAGATGGTTATATGCTTTCGAATATGGATAAAAATATAATTATTGACTTTATTGGAAATATACCCCCAACTAGGAGTAGAATGAAATAAAAAAGAAACGGGACTAAGCGTAGATTTTTCTACGCTTTCGTATATCATAGCTTTAATGCTTTTATAGCGCAGCGATATTTTTATTAAAAAAGTCCTTGAATTTTTTCTTAGTAAGGAACGTCTCAATCATTTTAAACACCATGTTCTTTTCTTCATGGTCGAGTTCCTGGATAAGTTTTACTTGTTCAATATGCTTAAAAGAACAGGAAATTAAAAAAAATAGTTCCCGAATTGGGAAAACGATACATAAAAACAACCGAAAGATTTAAATTGAAATATAAATCAAAAATTAATTTTGAAGTTTCAATACATTGAATTATATTCGTCTATGAAAAATAAATGTTTGCTTTTGATTATACTATTTATAGTCAATGTTTTACTCTCATGTAAAAAAAATGAGAACTCTGATACATTAGTAATTAACCGAGAGGGATATTTTGAAAAACCTGGAATCAACGTTATAGCGTTTAACGACTATTATCCCGAAGGACATCAGGGTGGTATTACAATAATACAAAATGGGAAGAGAATAGCTGTAAACGGAGATATCAGGCTTGAGCCTACACCCGGTCAATGGCAGCCAGTCCCAAAGCTCCAAAAGCGTGAAGTTGATACTGCAAACAATACAATCACAGCATGGTTATCATTCCCCGATTCAAGCAAAAACCGAAAAGGATTTAATCCTGTTATTTATCCTGATTTCTACCTAAGTTATCATGTTAAAGCTGAAGCTATAAAATCATCTGTTAAAATTACTGTTGATATAGACAAAGAACTGCCTGCAGAATGGGTTGGAAAGGTTGGTTTCAATCTTGAACTTTTCCCCGGAGACCTATTTGGCAAAAGCTTTATAATGGATGATCAAACAGGAATATTTCATCCTCAAGTAAATGGTCCTTTCTATAAAGATGAAAATGGGGAATTCCAAGTCTCCCCGATGGCTACAGGAAAAAAATTAACTATAGCTCCTGAAAATGATGAATTGCGTTTGTTAATTGAAAGTAAGAATGGTTCTCTAGAATTACTAGATGGCAGGGCAAAATATAACAATGGTTGGTATGTTGTTCGGTCAGAAATTCCGGCAAAAACAACTAAAAATGCTGTTGAATGGCTGATAACTCCAAATGGAATTAACAACTGGAAATATGTCCCTGTAATTCATGTAAATCAATTAGGATTTCATCCGAAACAAACAAAAAAAGCAATAATAGAAATTGATAAAAATGATAAAAACACTTGCCAAGCCGAACTGATTAAAATATTAGAAAAAGGGAAACAAAAAGTTGTTAAAAAAAGCAAGCCCCAAAAATGGGGTCAATTTTTACGTTATAAATACTGCATTTTTGATTTTTCAGAAATAAAAGAACCGGGAATCTATTTTGTTAAGTATGACAAAAGCAAATCCAGTATTTTCAGAATCGAAAATAACATTTACAACCGTCATGCCTGGCAGCCTGTTATTGAATACTTTCTGCCTGTTCAAATGTGCCATATGCGTGTAAATGACCGTTACAGGGTATGGCATGGACTGTGCCATATGGATGATGCACTTATGGCACCGACTGATACAATTCATTTCGACGGTTATTTCCAAGGCCCTTCAACATTAACCTCATATAAAGCGTTTCAACATGTACCTAACTTAAACACAGGAGGCTGGCACGATGCAGGAGATTATGACCTCAGAATTGAATCCCAGGCCGGTACTGTTTATACTTTATCATTAATTTATGAAGAATTCAAACCCGACTATGATATAACCTCAATTAACCAACAGGAAAAAATTGTTGAAATGCATCTGCCTGACAGTATACCTGATATCCTTCAACAAATTGAACATGGAGTTCTTTCGATTATTGACGGGTATAAATCATTAGGCAGGCTTTACAGGGGAATAATAGCATCCAAATTGCGACAATACGTATTACTTGGTGATGGCTCAACCATGACAGATAACAAAATCCAAAGCCCTATACAAGTCGATGATCGTTGGGTATTTACCGAAAACAATCCTTCTCATGAATTTAATGTTGTTGCAAGCTTGGCTGCCGCGGCCCGGGTACTTAAAGAATATAACAATAAATTATCTGAAGAATGCCTTGACATTGCAAAAAAATTAATGGTTAAAAATGTTGATATAACAGAGAAAAAATCTGAAGAAACTGCTAAAATAAAAGCTTTTACAGAACTATACCTTACAACTTCTGAAACAAATTACCTCGAAAACATTATTAATGATTCAGTATTTATATATAATAATATTAAAGAAACAGGGTGGTTAATTTCAAGAATAAATGCATATATTCATGATAATAAAATGCAATCCAAGCTATTACATGTATTAACAACATATAACAACAACATTGATTCACTAAAAGAATCTACTCCTTTCGGTGTCCCTTATAAGCCCTTTATATGGGGAGCCGGTTGGATTATCCAACGATACGGGGTCGAACAATATTACTTATATAAAGCATGGCCTGAAATCTTTAATCAAGAAGGTTTTCTTAATGCATTAAATTTTATTCTTGGTTCCCATCCGGGTTGTAATACCGCTTCATTTGTATCAGGAGTAGGGGCAAAATCAGTAGATGTTGCCTACGGTATAAACAGGGCAGACTGGAGTTATATTCCAGGGGGTGTAGTTTCAGGAACTGCACTTATACGGCCAGACTTTCCGGAATTGAAAAGATGGCCTTATTTATGGCAACAAACAGAATATGTAATCGGAGGAGGTGCAACTAATTATATGTTTTTGGTATTAGCAGCCAATGAAAATTTCAAAGCATCACATTGATGATAAAATCTTTATGACTCCATATACTCTTTTTCAGTTTCTATAGTTATTAAGTTTTTAGTTTAGCATTTTTAATTAATTTGATGAATAAGCCCCCAAATAATTTCCAATCAAAAAATGTGTTAACCATATCTTTTGCACATCTAATTCACGATATCTATACATCTTTTCTAGCCCCAATGCAAACCATTATCATTGAAAAAATTGGTATCACACATACTTTATTTGGAATGCTATCAGTCTTTCAACGTATTCCTTCCTTGTTAAATCCATTTGTTGGCATTGTAGCGGAAAAATTCAAAATTAGGTACTTCCTAATTCTTTCTCCCTCCATTACAGCTATTTCAATGAGCCTTATTGGAATTGCTCCTGGTTATATCTTCCTGGTTATTTTAATGCTGATATCAGGATTAAGTTCTACCCTATTTCACGTTCCAACACCCGTTATGATCAAACAAATTTCAGGTGATAAAACAGGTAAAGGAATGGGGTTCTATATGTTTGGTGGTGAACTGGCCCGGACAATTGGGCCGGTAATAATTACCGGTGCAGTTGATCTTTTCGGTTTTGAAGGCAGCTTTAAACTTATACCAATGGGATTTCTGTCCTCTATAATCTTGTTTACCAGATTCAAAAATGTTGAGATAAGAAAAAATTCAGAAAAAGAAAAACATACATCCAGGTATGTTAGTACGTTACTCAAATTCTTGCCATTATATTCTTCAATTTTCGGTATATTGCTTACCAGGGGTGCAATGAAATCGGCTCTTACGTTCTATCTCCCTCGTTTTATGGACTTAACGGGCCATTCAATGTGGATATCTACAGCAGCCTTATCAATAGTACAGCTATCAGGTGCAGCAGGCACTTTTTTCTCCGGTACTATTTCCGATACAATTGGAAGAAAACAAATCTTTTTAATCATCTCTGTTGCCTCACCAATACTAATGTGGTTATTTATCCTTATCAATATCAAACTTTTAACCTTCCCTTTGCTACTAATCAACGGGCTATTTTTATTAGCCCCAACACCTGTCCTGCTCGCCCTTATTCATGATCTGGATACAAAACACCTCCCCTTTTTAA
The DNA here is from genome assembly GCA_964633305.1 of uncultured Bacteroidales bacterium. Classification (GTDB taxonomy): domain Bacteria; phylum Bacteroidota; class Bacteroidia; order Bacteroidales; family UBA10428; genus CAZWGG01. Next base: position 2,616 of record CAZWGG010000270.1, on the reverse strand, counting down.
ATGGGGTATACATGACTGGGAATTTTTTTATCAGCTCTTTAATGACATTTCTTGTTGGTTATGGTTTTGATATGATAGGACATGAACTTACTTTTAAAATTGCTGCATGTATAGCATTTATTGCAATTCCAATTGTAATCCGTTTAAAAATTTGAGAAAACTCCTTAAACCTGCATTGTTCATAAAAAAGTAATTTGCTGATGTTGAAATAAATATACAATTTTATACATTTGTTTCTTACTCATTTAATTCAACTTGAATATGATAAAAAAAGAACTACTATTATTATTTACAGCCGGTTTTACTTTCAGCTGCAAAAACTATGAGAAAGAGAAAAAAGAAACGGAAAAAAAACTTCCTAACTTTATACATATTTTTGCCGATGATTTGGGTTATGGAGATATAGGCTGTTTTGGAGCATCAGGCATAAAAACTCCAAATATTGACAGAATAGCAAAAGAAGGTATGAAGTTTACCGAGTTCTATTCTGCATCACCTGTTTGTAGTCCCTCACGTGCAGGACTTCTTACCGGAAGATTTCCACAAAGAATGGGTATAGATGAAGTATTTTTCCCGGAGAGTTTCACAGGTATGCCCCAAAATGAAATAACTATAGCTGAAATGTTAAAGGAAAAAAAATATACATCCGGAATTATAGGAAAATGGCACTTAGGACATCACTATAAATATCTACCCTTACAACAAGGATTTGACTATTATTTTGGAATTCCATATATCAATGATATGGAAAGTGTGGTTTACATGCGGGGAAATGAGGTTGTAGAATATGAAGTTGATCAAAAATACATAACAAAAAGATATACCAAAGAAGCTTTTCAGTTTATTGAAAAAAATAAAGACAATCCGTTTTTCCTTTATTTAGCACATAATATGCCTCATGTCCCAATATATGCTTCAGAAGATTTTTTGGGAAGTTCAGAACGCGGACTTTATGGCGATGTGGTACAAGAACTTGACTGGAGCGTGGGATGTATATTAGAAAAACTTAAAGAACTAAACCTGCTTGAAAATACACTAATCATATTTTCAAGCGATAACGGCCCCTGGCTTGTTATGGAAGATATGGGTGGCTCTGCAGGTATTTTGCGCGAAGGAAAAATGTACACCTTTGAAGGAGGTATGCGGGTACCTACGGTTGCAATGTGGAAGGGAAAAATACCAGAAGGCACGGTTTATAATGATTTAGCCAGCCAACTAGATTGGTTTGCAACAGTGGCAAATCTGGCAGGAATAAAACTTCCAAATGACAGGGTTATCGATGGAATGGATATTTCGAATGTGCTTTTAAGAAACACACAACGTAAAAATAATAAGTATCTGTACTTTAACGGAAATGATTTGAGATGCTATAGAAATGGAAATTGGAAAATAAAAAAGCCATTCGAAGGATTTCAGGGTGCTCCATGGAAAAATGCCGTTGAAGCCCATGATTCACTATTATTTGATTTAAAAAAAGATCCGGGTGAAACCAATAATCTTTTCACAACATACCGGGAAAAAGCACGAAAACTTTTCTATGAAATGGACAAAGAATTAAAAAAGCTGGGCCCCCTTCCAAAATCATTAGTCGTAAAGACTCCAGAAGATAATAACCACTATGAATATTTAGAAGAAAAACACCATACCCAACCCTAATGAAAACAATTAAAATATTCGAAAATTTTTATCTAAAATACACATATTGTTTTAATAAAATAAAGTATAACCTTCAAAGGAAGTTATACTTCTATTATAAAAGCATTAAAAATCAAAATAATATATACAGGCTATTAGCAAAAAGAAAAATATACAAAATTATTTACGCTTCCTGTTGTTTTTAATAAAAAAAAATCTACCTTTGCAAGCCAATTTGAAAAAAAGTATTAAAAAATGCCAACAATACAGCAACTAGTAAGAAAAGGAAGATCAAAGATTGCTTATAAAAGTAAAGCTCCGGCATTAGATGCATGTCCGCAAAGACGTGGGGTATGTGTTAGAGTGTATACAACAACGCCTAAGAAACCTAATTCAGCAATGCGAAAGGTTGCTCGAGTAAAACTTAATAATGGTAAAGAAGTAAACGCATATATACCCGGTGAAGGACATAATCTCCAAGAGCACTCTATAGTACTTGTCAGAGGAGGGAGGGTTAAAGACCTACCGGGAGTAAGATACCATTTAATCCGGGGAACGCTTGATGCTAGTGGTGTTGAAGGCAGGTCACAAAGGAGATCCAAATATGGAACAAAAAGACCTAAAAAATAAAATATTATTTGATCTAGTAAGATGAGAAAAACAAAACCAAAAAAAAGGATTTTATTACCTGATCCAAAATATAACGATACGCTTGTAACCAGGTTCGTAAATGATTTAATGTTAAAAGGTAAAAAATCAACAGCTTACAAAATTTTTTATGATTCATTAGAAATAGTCGAATCAAGATCAAAAGATATTGAAGAATCTGCACTTGATATTTGGAAAAAAGCACTTGAGAATATAACTCCACAGGTTGAAGTAAAAAGTAGAAGAGTTGGTGGTGCTACTTTTCAGGTGCCGACTGAAATTCGTCTAGACCGTAAGGTCTCAATAAGTATGAAAAACATGATTCTATTTGCA
>CAZWGG010000269.1:0-7319 GCA_964633305.1 uncultured Bacteroidales bacterium | reverse complement strand
GTTCTTTAACAGAAGTAAGGTGAAAATAATCATATCGTTTTATTAAAAAACGAAGACATTTAGGGGGGTAAAAATGGTTTATCATTGCATTACATTAGTATTAGGTTTTAGTTATTCTACGGTGCACCTCAAAAAATGTTATATCTGTCTATTAGTAGTTTACCATTAGTGGTACCTTTCAAATTAAACTTAGGACATAGATTTTTTAGGAGTGTTTTCTACTCTTTTTTTGAAAATTACACAATATTCCGTATCATTGCGGTCTTAAATAAATCAATATATTAACTAACATCTAAAAAATGAGTAAAAAATTATATAATATTGCTGTTCTTCCAGGTGATGGGACTGGTCCGGAAGTCGTTAACGAAGGGTTAAAAGCTTTAGAAGCAGCAGCAACTAAGTTTGGCTTTTCTTTAAATTTTGAAACATATGATTTTGGCGGTGACAGGTATCTAAAGACAGGAGAAATTTTACCGGATTCTGCACCTGATGAACTACGTAAATTTGATGCTATATACCTGGGGGCTATTGGCCATCCCGATGTTAAACCCGGCATCCTGGAAAAAGGGATATTATTAAAATTGCGTTTTGAATTGGATCAATATATTAACCTGCGGCCGGTTAAACTTTATCCCGGCGTTCCTACTCCCTTAAAAGATAAGGGGCCTGAACATATTGATTACGTTGTGGTTAGGGAAAACACCGGGGGCCTTTACACTGGCATTGGCGGGTTTACCATGAAAGGTACACAAGATGAAGTAGCAGTTCAAAGTATGGTTTATAACCGTAAACAAGTTGAAAGATGTTTGCGTTATGCATTTGATTATACTAAGAAAAGGAACAAGAAGAACACATTGGCCCTTTGCGGAAAGACAAATGTTTTAACATATGTTTATGATCTGTGGGAAAGGGCATTTCATGAAATTGGTGAAAAAGACTACAGTAATATTAAACGGGAATATTACCACGTAGATGCCACTTGTATGTGGATGGTCAAAAATCCGGAATGGTTTGATGTTATTGTAACGGGTAATATGTTTGGGGATATAATTACCGATTTGGGAGCAATAACCCAGGGAGGTATGGGTATTGCTGCAGGAGGAAACATAAATCCTGAAGGCGTATCTATGTTTGAACCGATTGGTGGTTCTGCTCCAAAATATACCGGAAAAAATGTTATCAATCCTTTAGCAGCCATTGCTTGTGCCCAAATGATGCTTGAACATTTGGGGGAAAATGAGGCGGCGCTTGCAATTGAGAAATCAATTATGAATATTACTGCCAACAAGCTTAAAAGTATGGGCGCGGGCCAGATGGGTTATTCTACAAACGAGGTTGGTGATTTGGTAGCTGATGGAATTTAATATAACACTATTGCCAGGTGATGGTATTGGCCCCGAAATTGTTAAGGAGGCTGTAAATGTAATAAAAGCTGTTGAGAAAAAATTTAATCATACTTTTACGTTCAATGAAGCGCTTATTGGTGCAATAGCTATTGAAGAAACAGGCAACCCTTTTCCTGATACCACTTATGAACTATGTAAAAAGTCGGATGCCATACTTTTAGGCGCAATTGGTGACCCAAAATATGACAATAACCCGCGAGCAAAAATAAGGCCCGAACAAGGACTTTTGTCAATGAGAAAAAAGCTGGGACTTTACGCGAACATAAGGCCTGTAACAACATTTCCATCCTTGTTACATAAATCACCGTTACGGGCTGAATTAATAGAAGATGCAGACTTTTTAATGATACGCGAACTTACCGGGGGTATTTATTATGGAGAATTAAGAGGAAGAACAGAAGACGGAACAAAAGCTTATGATACGAATATTTATTCAAAAGAAGAAATAGCGAGGGTTACAAAACTTGCGTTTGATTATGCCTTAAAAAGAAAAAAGAAACTTACAGCGATTGACAAAGCAAATGTGCTGGCTACGTCGAGGTTATGGAGAGAAACCATACAAGACATGGAGAAAGAATACGCCGGTATTGAAGTTGAGTACATGTTGGTTGATAATGCAGCTATGCAAATTATACAATGGCCAAAACGTTTTGATGTAATTGTTACCGAAAATATGTTTGGTGACATTTTATCTGATGAGGCTTCGGTGATAACCGGATCGCTCGGAATGCTCCCTTCGGCTTCCATTGGGACTCAAACCTCAGTATTCGAACCTATCCATGGGTCTTATCCGCAAGCCGCAAAGAAAAATATAGCTAACCCACTAGCCACAATTTTATCGGCAGCTATGATGCTCGATTCACTTAATTTGAATTCAGAAGCAAAGTTAGTTAGGCAAGCCGTACAAGCCTCTCTCGATAACCAGGTAGTTACTGAAGATATTGCTAATGGTAAGGTATATAAAACAAGTGAAGTGGGAGATTGGTTAACAGAATATATTTTGAAGCAGTAAAGGATATGAAGATGAATAACAAAATCACTTTCAATTTCACAAAAATTTAAGTGAGGGGTAAATTAATAAAAACGTATGATATCTATTTCTCATCACTGGTATATTCCTGAATAGGCCTGCAATAACATACGAGGTTTCTATCACCATAGGCATCATCAACCCTGCCTACCGATGGCCAAAACTTATTGTCTTCAATCCACTTCAACGGGAAGGCAGCTTTTTTTCTGGAATAAGGAAACGGCCAATCATCTGAAACTACTGTTTTTTGTGTATGAGGAGCATTTTTTAAAATGTTGTCCTTATAATCTTTTGTCTCTTTTATTTCCATAATTTCGTGAAAAATGGATATCATGGCCTCAACAAATTTGTCGAGTTCCTGTAACGATTCACTCTCTGTGGGTTCAACCATAACCGTGCCATGTACCGGGAATGATAGTGTAGGTGCGTGAAATCCATAATCCATAAGACGTTTGGCAATGTCTAAATCTGTTATTTCAGCCAACTGCTTGAATTCTCTGCAATCAAGAATCATTTCGTGGGCTACAAAACCTTTCTCTCCTGTATACAAAACTTTATAGTACTGTTTTAAACATGCAGCAATATAATTTGCATTTAAAATAGCAATTTTCGAGGCATAGGTTAATCCTTCGTGTCCCAGCATAGAGCAATAAGCATGAGAAATAGTAAGAATACTTGCACTTCCCCAGGGAGCCGAAGAAATTGCCCCTACTCCGTTAATACCTCCTGTTGGGACTACGGGATGAGTTGGCAAAAATTCAACCAAATGATCGGCAACTGCAATAGGCCCTACTCCTGGACCTCCTCCTCCGTGAGGTATACCGAAGGTCTTATGCAAATTCAAATGACAAACATCTGCCCCTATTTTAGCAGGACTTGTAAGTCCAACCTGTGCATTCATATTTGCACCATCCATATAAACTTGCCCTCCATTTTCATGAATGATGTTTATCATTTCTCTTATTCTTGACTCAAAAACCCCATGTGTAGAGGGATAGGTAATCATAAATGCTGCCAGGTAGTCTTTATTGTATCCTGCTTTGGCCTTTAAATCATTCAAATCAACATTCCCTTTTTCGTCACATTTTATAACAACTACTTTCAACCCTGCCATTACACCGCTTGCAGGGTTAGTACCGTGAGCCGATGCAGGAATTAATACTACATCCCGTTGACCTTCTCCCCGGCTTTCATGATATTTTCTTATTACCAATAATCCGGCATATTCACCGGCAGCTCCTGAATTAGGTTGGAAAGATATTTCTTTGAACCCGGTAATAACTCTTAAGTACTTTCCCAATTCATAAAAAAGCTGATGATACCCTTCAACCTGATCTATTGGAACAAACGGATGTATTTCTCCAAATTCAGGCCAACTAAGCGGTAAGAGCTCAACGGCCGCATTTAGCTTCATAGTGCATGAACCTAATGGAATCATTGAATGAGTAAGCGAAAAATCTTTTCTTTCCAGTTTTTTTATGTAGCGCATAATTTCGGTTTCCGACTGATATCGCTTGAAAAGATCAAGAGTTAAAAACGGATTTTCTCTTTTATACTTGCTATTAAAATAGAATTTATCATCAAGGGATGCTACATTTTTAGCCGGTTTTTTATTTGCATAAGAAAATACTTCTATTAAATAATTTAAATCATTCATAGAAGTGGTTTCATCCACACTAATTCCAACTGTCTTATTATTAAAATACCTGAGATTAATTTTTCTTTCCAGTGCCAAAATTTCAATATCCCTGCGTGTTATATTATCGGGAAGAATTATTTTCAATGTGTCAAAAAAGTTATCATTTTTTTGAACATATCCTAATTCAATAATTTTTTCATTAAGCTTCCCTGCAATTTCATGAATGTGCTTAGCAATTCTCATTAGTCCTTCCTGTCCATGATATATTGCATACATTCCTGCCATTGCAGCCAGCAATGCCTGAGCAGTACATATATTAGAAGTAGCCCTTTCACGCTTTATATGCTGTTCACGGGTTTGTAAAGCCATTCTTAATGCCTGGTTTCCTTGTGCATCAATAGATACTCCGATAATTCTGCCAGGAATATATCTTTTAAAATCATTGCGAGTTGCAAAATAAGCAGCATGTGGCCCTCCAAACCCCATTGGTATGCCAAACCTTTGAGTCGACCCTACAACAACATCGGCATCCCATTCTCCGGGAGGTTTTAACAAAACCAAGCCCATAATGTCAGCAACTACCGCAACAAGGCTATTATTTTTATGTGCATCAGCAACAAATGAAGAATAATCTCTTATCTTTCCATCTCCTGCAGGGTACTGTAAAAGAGCTCCAAATATTCCAGGTTCCCAATTAACTTTTTTATAGTCCCCCAAAATGAACTCAATGCCAATAGGTTTAGCCCTGGTTTTAAGTACTTCAATTACCTGGGGAAAAGTGTTTCTATCAACAAAAAACTTATTACGCCCGTTTTTTATATCTTCTCTTGATCTTAAATTAAACATCATTATCATGGCTTCAGCAGCAGCTGTAGCTTCATCAAGCAAAGAGGCATTTGCAATTTCCATGCCGGTTAAATCTGTTATAACCGTCTGAAAAGTAAGTAAAGCTTCGAGCCTGCCTTGTGATATTTCTGCCTGATAAGGTGTATATGAAGTGTACCAACTTGGATTTTCAAGAATGTTTCTTTGAATCACAGCCGGAAATATTGTCCCATAATATCCCATTCCAATATAAGATTTATAGACCCTGTTTTTAGCCGCAATCCGCTTAACATAATTAAAATATTCGTATTCATTTAATACATCTGGCAAATCAAGAGTTGTATCTAGTCTTATAGAATCTGGAATTGTATTATCAATTAATTCATCTAAAGAGTTAACACCTATTTTCTCAATCATTAAAGGTATTTCGTAATCTCTTGGACCAACATGACGGTTAATAAATTTCTCAGTTGACATATAATTGTTCGTTATTTCAAATTAAGATAATGGTAAATCATTCATGATTTTAAATTTATGAACAATTCAGCGAATAAAATATGATATTTTAACAACTAAAGTTAAAAATACTACTGCAAAAAGGGATTAGTATCTTGTTCCTTTTTTATTGTAGTTTCGGGGCCGTGCCCGGGATAAACGACAGTTTCACCAGGCAACACCATCAACTTATTTTTAATGCTGGAAATAATTACATCATAATCTCCCCCCTTCAAATCTGTGCGCCCAATACTTCCGTTAAACAAAACATCTCCTACTACGATAAAATTACCTTCCTTGCTATAAAATGCTATGCTCCCTGGCGAATGCCCGGGCACATGAAATACTTGCAATATTGATTGTCCGAAAGAAACACGATCGTTCTCATTTAAAAATTTATTAGCAGATGGAAAAGATGTCAGATTTAATCCAAACATCTTACCCATCACAAATGCCTCTTTCAACAAAAACTCGTCTTCTTTATTCATAGCAAGTGGTATTTTGTATTTTTCGATTACAAACTTATTGCCCAAAATATGGTCAACATGACAATGTGTATTTAGCAACATTACAGGCTTTAATCCATTGTCTGCTAAAAAATTTTCCAGCATTGCTTTTTCTTCATTGCTGAAAAACCCAGGATCAATCAGGACACATTCGTTCGTATTATCATAAATAACAAATGAATTTACTGAGAAATCATTAACTGAAAAAACTTTTATGTTCGTCATAATATATATTTATAGTTTATTTTTTTCCTTTTACCATAGGAACAAATACAAAATTTCCATGTTCATATCTTACATAATCTTCTTCTCCCTTTTTCTCAACTAATGTCATAATTTGCGAGCCTGATTTACCAACTGGCACAACAAGTTTTCCTCCAATATTCAATTGTTCCAGCAATGCTTTTGGAAGTTCTGGAGCAGCTGCGGTAATTAGAATACGGTCGAAAGGCCCATAAGTAGGTAATCCTAAATAACCATCACCATAGAAAAACCTGGGGTTATAGCCAATTTTTGGCAATAATGATTTTGCGCTTAAATATAGCTCTTTTTGACGTTCAATGGTAAAAACCTTTGTCCCTAATTCAAGTAATATTGCTGCCTGATATCCTGATCCGGTTCCTATCTCAAGAACCTTATCCCTTTTTTTTACATCAAGAAGTTCTGTCTGAAAAGCAACCGTATAAGGTTGTGAAATAGTTTGCCCCTTCCCTATTGGAAATGCCTGATCTTTATAAGCAAATTTTATGAAGCTACTGTCCATGAATAAATGCCTGGGAACAGTATTTACTGCATCCAGTACCATCTTGTTTTTAATACCCTTTATTCTTAATGAATCGACAAGTTTTTGTCTTAATCCCTTATAAATATAGTTATCCTCCATTCTCAGATTGCTGTTGTGAATTTCAAATTAACAATTTAAACAAAAATAGTTGATAAGTTGAATTGAAAAAAAAAAATGTGTATTGTTAAATATTCTATGTTTGTAAAAAGGCAAATTTTATGGTTAGAATTGGACTAATAGGCACCAAAACCCATGCAAAACCTTATGCAGAAATATTTGCAAAGATGCATGGTGTAAAAGTTTCCGGATATTATGACCCTTTGCCAGAATACTATGATTCTTCTGAAGAAGATAAAAATTTAGTAAATTATAAATCGTTTGAAGTTTTTATGAATGTTGTGGATGCAATAAATATTGTATCAAAAAAAAATATGTGTTATAGTTATGCAAAACAAGCTCTTAAAAATTCGAAACATATTCTCATAAATCGTGATATTCTTGAAAATAAGGAACAGGCTCAAGAACTCATTAATTTAGCCAATGAAGCTAATGTAACCTTGATGGTTGAGAGGCTTACAAGGAACCATGCAGCATTGAATGCTGTCTTACCCCAATTAAAAGATATTCGATTAAT
>CAZWGG010000268.1:0-7325 GCA_964633305.1 uncultured Bacteroidales bacterium | reverse complement strand
CATTCAGAATGGTGACACAAACCATTCGGTATCCTTCAAAACTTAATAATTGTCTCCCCGTCAGTAGCGTCAATACAGTTAAAAACCTTTTATTAACCATCAGACATTCTATCGCATCTTGTATTATGACTGAATGGGATTGCACACACATTACGGTTAATTCTTGTTTCACCAGGAACTTAAATTGTATTTTCTCATTTCCTTATCAAGTTTACGGGCGTCACCGGTTATTTTATCCAGTAAACCCCAAAATTTTTTCCCGTGGTTTTTATGAATGGTATGTGCAAGTTCGTGCAAGATAATATAATCGCAAAGGTGCTGCGGAAGCCTTATTAATTGAACATTAAGATTAATATTATTTAAAGCAGAACAACTTCCCCACCGTGTACTTGCATTTTTAAACGTTACCTTCTGGTAGCTGAAACAATATTTTTTGGCTAAATGATCAACCCTTGAAGGCAAATATCTTTTTGCTTCAATTCTCCACGCCTCTATTATAGCTTTACGCACAGCGTTTTGGATTCGGGGGTCTTTTACATCTGCAAAAGCTGGATAGAACACGTATATTATATTATTTTTTATAATTAGTTTGATAGAATGTCCATTATGTGGGACAATCTTTAGTTGGTGGTCTTTTGTTCTGAACGTTGTGGCTTCATCAAAAACAGTTTGTTTTTTTTCAATATCATGAACTTTTTCCACATTACTTTTAATCCAATTTTTTTTTGTTTGTATAAACTGCTCTGCATCTTTAAAACTTAAAGAGGGAGGTATCGACACATTAACTCCGTTAAACGGGCGAATAGTAATTTTTATATTCCTAAATCTGCTGCTTTTTGTCATTTTAATAGGGCCAATACCCTCAAGAGTGAAACTTTTCGTCATAATTATGTTTAATAATATTCAATAATTAGTTCAAAAACTATAATTTTAACGGTTTTATTATAAACTTACACCAAAGCTAATTTTTGACCTTTTATGAAACAAAATAAAAAAATTAAAATTGTTTTAGCGTTATTATTAGGTTGTATTTTATACAATACTTATTCACAGGAAAAATGGTCGCTTGAACAATGTATCAGATACGCCCTGGACAACAATATTCAGATTAAACAGCAAGAACTTAATGCCAAGGTAAGAGAAAACTCTTTACTGTAATCAAGACTTGATTTACTTCCTTCATTAAATGGAAGTTATAGCCGAAATTATTCATCGGGCCGGGCACTTGACCAAACAACGTATGAATTTACAGAAGACCAAAATGTAGTTTCAGATAATATCTCAGCAACAGCTTCGGTAACCTTATTCAAAGGGTTTCAAAAACTTAACACGATCAAAGAAAATAGGTTTAACCTGTTAACAAGTATTAAAGACCTCGAGAAATATAAAAATGATGTTTCTTTGAATATTGCCGCTGCATATTTACAAATATTACTAAATATCGAATTGCTGAATGCTGCAAAAAACCAGCAGGAAATTACACATCAACAAGTAAAAAGAACAGAAAAGCTCGTAAATGCAGGGAGCCTGCCCAGGGCAAATTTTCTTGAGATTCAAGCACAGGCAGCGGCGGAAGAGTTACAAACTGTTAATGTTCAAAACCAGCTCGATTTATCCTATCTTACACTCATTCAATTGCTAGAACTTGATTCAGTAAAGAGTTTTGAAATTGTTATCCCTGAAATTGAGATTTCCATTGAAGAAGAAATTATTGCCGATGTTGAGAATGTTTTTGAAGTATCACAAGGTGTTTTGCCACAGATAAAAAGCGCTGAATATAAATTAGAAAGTGCAAAAACAAGTTTGAATATTGCAAGAGGCGGCCGAAGTCCACAAATCTCTCTTTCAGGCTCATATTATTCGGGATATTCAGATGCCCGCCAACGCATAGTTGGATATAATCCACAACAAGTAATCGTAGGATATACACAAGGGGGAGAGCCCATAACAAACGAATTCCAGGAACCAATTTATGGCACCTATCCTTTTTTCGATCAAATCTCTGACAATAGAAGCACTACCTTGTCCATAAGCCTTAATGTGCCAATTTTTAATGGGTGGGCTATTAATAATTCGATAAGCAATGCAAAAATTTCTATATTGAATTCAAAATATAGCCTTCAATATTCTAAAAATGTTCTTTACAGGGAAATTCAGCAGGCATATGCCGATGCAAAAGCTGCACTAAAAAAGTATAAAGCATCTGAACAAGCATTGGTTGCCATGGAAGAGTCATTTAAGTATACAAAGCAACGGTATGCAGTTGGACTTGTGAATACTGTTGATTATAATACTGCCCAAAACCAACTGGCTAATACTCATTCTGATTTGTTACAAGCAAAATATGAATATATATTCAAAATAAAAATACTTGATTTTTATCAAGGAAAACCATTGTCTTTAGAAATGAATAAAAATTAAAATAAAATTATGAATACCAATAAGTTTCTACGCTATTTAATTATTGTTGCATTATCATTAATTATTTTGGCAATAGTTGGGAAAAAGGCCGGATGGTTTGGCAAATCGGTCACATACGATGTTGCAACAGAAAAAGTACAAAAAAGGAATATCACAGAGTTTATTACAGCCAATGGAAAAATACAACCGGAAACTGAGGTTAAAATAAGCCCTGAAATATCCGGGGAAATAGGTGAATTAAATGTAAAAGACGGTGATATTGTTAAATAAGGTGAGTTACTGCTTAAGATTAAGCCTGATATTTACATGTCAGCACGTGACCGTGCAGCAGCGGCTGTTAATGCAGCTAAGGCTAATTTGGCCAATGCCAAGGCACAGCTTGTCCAGGTAAGTGCACAATTCAACCAGTCAAAACTTTCTTATAACCGAAATGAAAAATTATGGAAAGAAGGAGCTATATCAGAGGCAGATTGGGAATCGGCTCAATCGGCATTTGAAATAGCAAGCGCTGATGTTGAATCGGCAAAGCAAGCTGTATTAAGTTCTGAATTTAATGTAAAAAGTTCTATTGCCACATTAAAAGAAGCAAGTGAAAAACTCACAAAAACATCTATTTTCGCTCCAATGTCCGGGACAATATCTGCTTTGTTTGTTGAAAAAGGAGAACGTGTGGTAGGCACCGAACTTATGACCGGTACAGAGTTACTTAGGATAGCCAACTTAAGCAAAATGGAATTGCTTGTTGAGGTTAATGAAAACGATATTGTTAGAGTAAAACAAAATGATACAGCCATCATTGAGGTTGATGCATATCTCGACAGAAAATTTAAGGGAGTAGTAACCGAAATAGCAAATTCGGCACAAACTACAGGTTTGGCCACTGATCAGGTAACAAACTTTGAAGTAAAAATTCTTTTATTAAAAAATTCGTATAATGATTTAATTGAAAAGGGAAATAAAAAACCTTTTCGGCCGGGCATGTCTGCTTCAGCGGATATTCTTACCGAGTCAAAATATGATATACTGTCTTTACCTATCCAGGCTGTAACAACCCGGCTTGATTCGCTAAATCGTTCCGATTCTACCAACAATAAGAATAATTTAAAAGAAGAACCTAAAGAAGTAGTTTTCCTTTATGAAAATGGTATAGCAAAACGGAAAGATATTGTTTCCGGAATACAAGACAACAATTATATTGAAATAGTTAAAGGCTTAACCGAAAATGATGAAGTTATTACCGAACCTTACAATGTGGTTTCAAAAAAACTTAAAGATGGCTCATTAGTTAATAAAGTAAAAAAAGAAAACTTGTATAAAAAGAAATAATAATTTGCCGGAATTTTTCTTGACTTTTATATTGGGCATTGAAGAGAGGATGAATTTAACATTAACAGTATATGGGGTTAATATTAAATTTTGATACGGCCACACCGGTATGCTCTGTTGCATTGGCCAGAGATGGAGATGTAATTGCCATGAAGGAGAGCAAGAAAGAAAAGTCACATGCTGCCCTACTTACAGTATTTATTGAACAAATACTTAACGAAACAAAAACTAAGATAAATCAATTAGATGCTATTGCTGTAAGCAAAGGTCCTGGATCCTATACCGGCTTAAGAATCGGTGTATCAACAGCAAAAGGATTATGCTATGGGAGTGATATACCCTTAATAAGCATTAATACGTTGCTTGCTATGAACAACGGTATGGTAAAACATATAAACCAAAAAACAATTGAAAACTTACCAGTTGAAACAGCATTTTACTGTCCTATGCTTGATGCAAGAAGAATGGAGATTTATACTGCTGTTTTCAATTATTTCAACAAAACAATTATTGAAACAAAGGCAATGATTGTTGATGAACATTTGTTTTTTGATCTATTAGACAACAACCCGGTTGTTTTTTTTGGTGATGGTGTAGAAAAGTATAAAAACATTGTAAATCATCAAAATGCATATTTTGTTGATAATTTTGAGCATTCGGCAGCCCATATGACAGAACTGTCCAACACAGCCTTTAAAAAGAAAAAATTTGAGGATGTTGCCTATTTTGAACCTTTTTATTTAAAAGACTTTATTGCTACAACCCCAAAAAAGAAAGTGCTGGAATAAACGAAGAAGGAATAAGGTTCATTCATCAAATTAAAGCAAGGCATAAAAATTGTTATAAAAATATATAACTTTAATGCTTGTATATGTGTATAAATGAATTGGGAGAAATAAAAAACAGTTGATTAAAAGTCAGGGTGAAATTGTGCAATGATGAAATTATTTTTTTTTATTATTACCACGTCGTTGTTCTTGATTGAAATTGCGGGACAATCTTCAAAGGAGTTTTTAAAAAACAAATCATTTCATTCCGGGGAACAGCTTACTTATTTAATTCGTTACGGGTTTATACACGGTGGCAATGCAACGGTAGATTTGGAATTAAAGGAATATGAGGGTAAATCGGTTTATCACTCGCAGATATACGCCAAAACAATAGGAATAGCTGACAAGCTTTTTAGTGTTAGAGACATTTATGAAAGTTATTTCGATACCCAAACATGTCTTCCTTACAAAGCAATAAGAAATATAAAAGAAGGAAATTATAAATATTATAATGAAGTATTTTATAACCATAAAGATAGTATGCTGTATAGCCAGCGGTCCGATTCTACTTTCAGGGTCCCCCCGGATATACTTGATATGGTTGCCACATTATACTATTTACGAAGTATAAATTTGAGGGAATTGAAGAAAGGTGATGTGGTTGATGTAATTACTTTTTTTGGAGATGAAATATTCCCATTTACAATACGGTATACAGGCAGAGAAGTTATTAAATCTAAGTTTGGTAAAATTAAATGTTTACGGTTTGACCCTGTTGTTGAAGTGGGAAGAATATTTAAGACTGAAGATGATATGACCATATGGATATCAGATGATAATAACCTGCTGCCGGTAATTGTCCGTTTTGATATGTGGGTTGGTTCAGTGAAATGTGAACTGGAAGGATACTCAAACCTGAAGTATGATTTTGTAACTCCTAAATGAGTACTTACTATTGGAAATACAGAGAATTCGTAAATCACAATGTCGGCTAATAACCTATTTTCCATTATTAAATTTTTCGATTATCTTTGCTCCTTAATATTAGAAATTCATTTGCTTATTGTTAATCAGATAATTAAGACTTCACAAAAATGGCAACGACAGCAGATATAAGAAACGGGTTATGTATTGAGTTTAACAATGATTTATTTTCTGTGGTTCAGTTTCAACATGTTAAACCTGGGAAAGGGGCTGCATTTGTGCGAACTAAACTTAAAAGTCTTACAAGTGGAAAGGTAATTGAAAATACATTTTCTGCAGGGCACAAAATAAATATTGCAAGAGTTGAAAGACGTCCTTACCAGTTCTTATACAATGATGATACGGGTTATACTTTCATGCATAATGAAACATTTGAGCAAATTACAATTGGTGCCGATATGATTGAAAATGCAGATTTGATGAAAGAGGGACAAGAAGTGGAAATAGTTTTTCATGCCGAAGAAGAAACTGTTTTATCAGTTGAGATTCCCCCATTTGTTGTGCTGGAAATAACGTATACCGAGCCAGGTATTAAAGGCGATACTTCTTCAGGATCAGCACTAAAGCCTGCGACCCTGGAAACTGGCGCAAGTGTTATGGTCCCTTTGTTTATTAATAATGGAGAAAAGATAAGAATAGATACAAGGACAAAATCATATTCTGAACGAGTGAAAGAATAACAGGATAAATTAATACCTGTAAATATGTCGAAATCATCCTCAATAAGCCGGCTACAATTAACAACATTTAAGTTAAAATCACTATTAAATATAACAGAAGCTATTAATGAAAATCTTACACAGGAAGAGCTCCTTCATCGGTATGAAGAATTACTCACAAAAGATTTAAGTATAGGAAAAGTTGTTATTTATAAATATGAAGAATCCTGGAAATGTATACTCCAGTCAGGAGAAGTTGGGGAAACAGAGCAAAATATTAATATTGAAAGAGATCTTTTGCATTTGACCGAAATAACTACTGTCACTTCAGCCCCAAATGAGAATCTTGAAGGATTTGATATAGTTATTCCTGTTATTCATAAAAATGTTCCTATAGCTTTTGTTATAATAGGTGATATCGATGAAGAAAGCGAAGGGATTAGTCCTACTATTAAACATCTTACATTTATACAGACACTCTCAAATATTATTATTGTAGCGATAGAAAATATTCGCTTATTTAAAGAGCTACTCAGACAAGAGGCATTTAAAAAGGAGCTGGAATTAGCATCAAAAATGCAAAGTATGCTTATTCCAAACAAATCCATTCTTCCTAAAAATGATAAAATACATATTACAGCATTTTATCATCCTCACTTGGAAGTTGGTGGAGATTATTATGATTATATCGAATTGGGGAAGGATGAATTTGGATTTTGTATTTCAGATGTTTCTGGGAAAGGCATGTCTGCTGCACTGTTAATGTCAAATTTTCAGGCAAATTTAAGAGCCTTGTTCACACATGATATTTCTTTAGTGGCATTAATTGAATATTTAAATAAAAGAGTGATGCATGCAGCAAACGGGGAAAAATTTATAACGTTATTTGTTGCCAAATTTAATTTTAAGACACGTGAGTTAGAGTATATTAATGCGGGCCATAATTATCCCATTATGTATCAGAAAAATAGCAATAAACTCATATTTTTGAAGAAAGGATGTGTTGGTGTCGGTATGCTTGATGAAATACCTATGATAAGAAAAGGTTCAATAACCATAGAGGAACCTACCAAGATATTATGCTATACCGACGGGTTAATCGAGTTACTTGATGGCAAGGGAGTTTCTTTTGGCACTGAGGAGATTGAGAAGTGCCTTACAAATG
>CAZWGG010000267.1:0-7339 GCA_964633305.1 uncultured Bacteroidales bacterium | reverse complement strand
TACTGAAGAGGTACGTGTAATTCCGCAGGCATTGTATGAACATATAGTTGACAATCATATCCAATATTTTGAAACAACACCGGCTTTAGCAAAACCATTATTCGAATATGTTATTGAAAATAATCTGAAACTACCAGATATTAAGGTTATAGCAATTGGTGGAGATGTTTTATATATGGAAGATTATCGGGCATTCAGACGATATCTTCCACAAACTGTCCGGTTGATCAACAGCTATGGTGTTGCCGAATGTACCGTTGACTCCTCATGGTTTGAGGAAGCTGTCGGCTATGCTTATGAGGGGCATGCAACACCGATCGGAAAACCATTATCATTTAACCGTTATTACATTTTAGATCAATTTGGGAAGATGGCCCCTGTTGGTGTCAGCGGTGAATTGTACATTGCGGGTTCGAGCGTAGGAGCGGGATATTTAGGTGATCCCTGTCGGACTGAGGAAAAGTTTATTGATGATCCATTCGTAAAAGGGGAGCGAATGTACCGCACAGGAGACAATGGTCGCTGGTTGCCTGATGGGAACATGGAATTTTTAGGCAGGAGTGATTTCCAGATCAAAATCAGGGGAAACCGAGTAGAACTTGGTGAAATTGAAGCAAAAATGCTTTTATACCCAGATGTTTCCGAAGCAGTAGCCATAGTCAGGAGTATCAATGAAAGAGACTGCATCGTTGCTTTTTATTCATCAAAAACGATGGTAAGCGCTGAGTCGCTGAAGTCGTATTTAATGGAGCTTTTGCCTGATTATATGATCCCTTCCGTCCTTGTCTATATGGAAAAAATGCCGCTTACTGAAAATAAAAAAATAGACAGAAACGCATTAAAAACTTTACAAATTGAGAACAGTTCTGTTGATAAGGAATTGGATAGACCACCAACAGATGCTGAGAATCTTTTACTGAATATCTGGAAAAAAATTTTAAGAAATGAAAAGATCGGAATTTTTGACGATTTTTTCTTTATCGGCGGAGATTCAATTGTTTCGATACAAATACAAGCCGCTCTTAGAAAAGCCGGTTATCAATATGATTTACAAGACCTGTATCAATATTCTACTGTTGAGGCATTGGCTTCCCGGTTGAAACCAATCCGCAAGAAAACAGATCAATGCACAATATGTGGAAAGGCACCTCTGACGCCAATTCAGCACTATTTTTTCCAGGTACAAACCACCGACCCCCATTTCTACAATCATTCGGTCGCAATTTATTCGGAAGAAAGGTTTGATAAAAATCGTGTCAAGACCGTTTTTCAATATTTAATTACGCACCACGATGCGCTGAGAATGGTATTTAAAAAAGATGCAGATACCTATTACCAGGAAAATAAGGACGGTCAGGATTCAATAGAAATTGAATACGTTCAACTACCAGTCTCGGGGCATGATGCACCGGAATTTTTGGATAAAGTCAATGAACTGCAAATGAACCTGGATTTGCAATGTGGTCCCTTGTACAAAATTGCCCATTTCAAATGCAATGATGGGGACCGCCTGGTTATCATTATTCACCATCTCGTTGTAGACGGTGTTTCCTGGAGGATACTTCTGGAAGATATTCAGACGCTGTTTGATCAGTTAAAAAACAATCTGCACCTCGCACTTCCGGAAAAAACCGATGCCTTCATTCATTGGGCAGATGCACTGAATAACATGGCCAATGCCAAACAGATACTACGCGAAAAGGAATTCTGGAAAAAAATAGATGAATTTCCGGTTACACCACTTCCATTTGATAAGGATGGAGAAGTTTGCCGCTTCAAACATCTGCAATCAGTAACGGTAACACTGGACGCGGAAAAAACACAGGCCCTTCTCACTGAAATTCATGAAAAATATAATTCCTCAACGGAAGATATACTCTTGACCGGTATCGCCATATCTATGCACGACACGTTTGGTATGGACCACATAGCAATCTCACTGGAAAGCCACGGCAGAGATGTGAATATTGAGGATTTCTGCATAAACAGGACCGTTGGGTGGTTTACAAGTTATTATCCCGTGATTTTGAACGCATTACAGCCAGACGATATTGACCGAACGATAAAAGTGATAAAGGAAAGCTTAAGGCAAGTACACAATGATGGTATCAGTTATGGCATTCTGAAATACCTGACCAACCACCATCATAAACAGGATATGTTGTTCAAATTGATACCAGAAATAGAATTCAATTATCTTGGCCAATTCAAAAATACTTTCACATTGGATAAAGAGATACAAGTAATAGGCACATTGGGAGAAACTATAAGCAAAAATGCGGAAATGGGAACGGAAATGATCATTACTGCCAGCATACCTGATGATTCATTGCTTATCAGAATTGATTACAACAGTACGAAATTTAAGGTTGAGACCATAAACAGCTTAATGAAAAATTTTCAAATTGCGCTGGATCAGATCATCGCTCATTGTCGGAAAAAAACGAATTCAACATTGACGCCCAGTGATGTATCGGAAGAAAACCTGACAATTGATGAACTGGAAGAGATAAACTCATTGATCGAAGATGTTGAATAATGGCCGGATTTTAGTTAAAATAAAAAGATATCTGATTATACATTAAAAATAATTTTAATCACTTGCAATAGAATTATAAATAAAAGGAAAGTTATATGGAAAATTCAAAAAAAATTCAAGAGATATATTCTCTTACTCCGATGCAGGAGGGCATGCTCTTTCATTCCCTGGCGGAACCTGTTTCACAGATGTATCACGAGCTTTTCTCTATTCGGTTAAAAGGTTCTATAGATAGCAGTGCTATAGAAGAAAGCCTGCGAAGACTTGTCAAGAGGCATGATATTCTGAGAACCGTGTTTCTCCACAAGAATATCGACAAACCACGCCAGGTGGTTTTAAAAGAACGTAAAACTGATTTTACGTATGTAGATATTCGTCATTTCAACACTCATGAAGAAAAAGAAAAGTATATAGCAGAATTCAAAAAGAGAGACCAGGCAAAAACTTTTGATTTAAGTAAACATATTTTGTTCCGGATGGCTTTATTACAAATTGAGAATGATGAGTATGAACTATATATCCTGCATCATCATATCATTATGGATGGGTGGAGTACGGGATTATTTTTTAATGAATTTTTTGAAATATACGATGGTATAAGGCAAGGAAAGGAGAGCGATCTTTTGCCGGCAACACCTTTCAGCCACTATATCAAATGGTTGAATAATCGTGACAAGGATGCATCAAAAGCTTTCTGGAGAGAATACCTGAATGATTATAATAGACATGCAATTATTCCCAGACGTTCGGGCTTCCAGGAATTTGGAAATTCTTACAAACAAAGCACTAGTACGCTTACACTAAATGTATCCAAAGCCAAGGCGTTGAACAGGATTGCAGCCGAAAACGAACTGACGCTTTACAATATCATGAAAGCGCTGTGGGGTATTCTTCTTGCAAAATACAACCAGGAGAATGATGTGGTATTCGGAACCGTAGTTTCCGGGCGCCCCCCTGAGATTGATGGAATTGAGAACATGATAGGCCTTTTTATCAATACGATTCCTACACGGGTAAAAATAAGCGAAAACATGTCTTTTGTTGAGTTGTTTAAAGAAACCCAGCGACAATCGGCAAACGCACAGAAACACCACTATGTAGCATTATCAGACATTCTCAATGAATCTGAGTTACGGCGCAATTTGTTCAATCATCTTTTAGCTTTCGAAAATTATCCGTTGGAACATGGATTGATTTCCAAAATCGGACAAATGAGAATTGAAAACATGAGTATGTACCAACAGGCAAATTACGGGTTAAGTATCATAATTATGCCGGGTGACGAAATAGCAATTAATTTCGTTTACAACAAAAATGAATATGATCATGATATCATATCTGGTGTATTGTCAAGCTATTCATCCATTCTTGATCAGTTACTGTCTAACCCTCAAAGAAGAATTAAAGAAATTGAGCTTATTCCGGAAACTGATCTGAAAAATCAATTAAACAATATTCATGATACACAAAAGACGTTTGATGACACTTTGACGATTTCCGGTCTTATAGAAAAACAGGCGAATGCTTTTCCTGAGAAGATTGCCGTAATTGAAGAAGAAAAAACGATTACTTACCAGCAGTTAAAGCTGGAATCTTCGAAAGTAGCCCAATTTTTAAATGCAAACAACGTAGGTCCGGAATCGATAGTTGGCGTTATGATGGCACAATCGGTGAATATGGCTGTTGCGATAAATGGTATATTGAAAACGGGCGCAGCTTATTTACCCATCGATCCAAATTATCCTGAGAAAAGAATCGAATATATTATAAAGGACAGCGGAATAAAAATATTGCTTTATGATGATGATCGCTATCCTGAATATATTAACGTAGAAATGATTAATATCCATCAGATACTTCTGGAATCTGAATACTCTGGAATTTTCGACAAGGCAAAAGCTACAGACAATGCATACGTCATATATACATCAGGGTCTACAGGACAGCCTAAAGGGGTTGCTATTTCGCACAAGAACGTTGTTAATTTGTTATTATGCAATATTGGCAAATTTGGATTCAACCCTGATGATATCTGTCTGCAATTATCATCATTTTCATTCGATGGCTTCATCTTAAACTATTTTACAGCATTATGTGTAGGTGCATCCGTAATTCTTTTAAAAGATGATGAAAGAGGAGATCCTGCTAAAATTTCAGAATATATAGGCAATTACAAAGTGACATATTTTTTTTGCCTTCCTACCCTTTTCAATGCATTTATTCAGCACATTAGTGAAGAGCAGGCAATATCATTAAGATTAATCCAGTTGGGGGGCGAAAAATTAGAACGGAGTTCGTTAGATACCGTTGTCAAAAAGAATAAATCTGCTGAAGTTGTACAGGTATATGGCGTGACAGAAGCAACCGTTATTTCGACCGTACATCGACATCAGCAGAATGATCCTGTTCTAAAAATCGGAAGGTCACTTTGGAATACTTTTGTTTACGTTTTAGACCAGCATAAAAAAATCCTCCCCTGTGGCGTACCAGGAGAATTGCATATTGGTGGAACAGGAATCCCCAAAGGATACATCAACAACAAGAAATTGACCGAAGAAAAGTTCATACCTAATCCATACAGGGAAAATGAAAAAATGTATGTCACTGGTGATATAGGATGGTGGAACAAAGATGGGACAATGGAATTTTTAAGAAGAAAAGATACTCAAGTTAAAATCCGTGGGTACCGGATTGAAATCAACGAGATACAGATCGCCTTAAAAAAGCATCCCGACATTTTGGAAACAGTAGTGATTGATAAAAAAGATGGCTCAGGAAATAATTGCCTATACGCCTATTTTGTTCCGAAGAAGCATCTGGAAATAAAAGTACTAAGGGAGTATTTATCCGAACTGATTCCATCATATATGATTCCTGCATATTTTGTCGAAATGCAAAATCTCCCGGTAACCCCCAACGGAAAAATCGATATAAGTGGCTTGAAAAATAGGAAAGATGAAATTATCAGGACCACTGGTTTTTGTGAACCAAAAACGGAAATAGAGAAAATTTTAGTCAAGATATGGCAGGAAGTGCTTTGCATCGATAACATAAGTACAACGGATGATTTTTTTGAATTGGGTGGAGATTCCGTTAAAAGCATTCAAATCCGATCGCGGTTGAACCGCGCAGGATATCATATTGAGCTGACGTCAATATTCCAGTACCCGACAATTATTGAGGCTGCAAAGCGGGTTACTTCTAACACTATAGAAAAAGAGGTAAAGGAGGATATAACATCGCCAATGCCTGTTATGCCAAGTCAATTTCGTTTTCTGAACATGAATACAGACGAAAACGGCCTACCGATAAATTCAGGTCTGCTTATCAGCGATCCACCGATATCCGGAGATAATTCCGAACGCATATTGTCGGAAATATATTCTCAGCATGATGCCTTGAAAATGTGTTTTCATAAGGAAAACAGTCGTTTCTTCCAGCAAAGCCACCCAACCATTCCTAAAAAAATCTTGTCCTATGAGGATAATATTGATGTCAATGATACCGAACAACTTGAACGTCTTACGAAAAACATCGCTGATACTTTTGATATTGTGCATGGGCCATTATTTTCGGCATCCTATATTCCCGGTGAAAAAAAATCGGCAATACTGCTTGTTGCCCACCCGGCGCTGATGGATTCTTATTCGTTTAAAATTCTTTTCGAGGATATCGGCATTTTGTTGCATCAATTGTTAAATGAGACCATGTTGAAATTGCCCCCGGTATCTACATCTTACAAAAAAGTCTTGGAAATTTACAATGACTATAATGAAAGTGATTCGGTAAAAAGGGACAGCGCCTATTGGAAATCAATTGTCATACCAGAAAATGAACTGATGGAACCGGGTAGGGATGATGTATCCATTGGTACCGTATCTGTTGAATTGTCCGATTACATGCCCGAATTTTTGTCGGGAAACGTAAATAAAGCTTTCAACACAAATTCCGAAGACATTCTTTTAACTGTAAACGCCTTGACAGTCAAAAACATGTTGCCGAAAAAAAACATCATTTTCCATGTTGAAAATCCCTGCCGGGGATCGGTGGTGGATGGCATTAGCAATATAAGAATACCCGGAAGTTTCCAAACAGGATATCCGGTGTATCTTGATTCTGCAATAGATGATGATTTGTCAAAAACAATTAAGGGTATCAAAGAAGTTATGCATCGGGTTCCTGGAAACGGTTTGCCCTATACTGCCGATTTAATGCGAACTAATGCTACCGGGTGGTATGACAATGAAAGGGCAGCTCCTGCATTCGCATTTCAATTTACCAGGTTGGATTGGATATATGCGGAACATTTATCATTTAATCTGATAAAGGATCCAATGCAAAGTATTCTTGCAATGAATAAACCAATTGTCATTGCTTTTAATTGGAAACTTGAACCGGATAGACTTTATGTAACGGTTCATTTTCGAAAATCTTTTTGTAATGAAAAGATGCTGTCAGAAGTTGTTGATAAATTGACAGCAAATTTTAAAAATATTTGTGATTTTTGTTTAAGCTGCGGTTCACAATCTCTAACCCCAAGTGATTTTACTTATAAAGGCATATCATTAGATGAGTTAGATTCTATTGAGTCGTTTTTTAAAAAATAGTGCTATTATATTATGGAAAATCAATTAACCGAAATCCCAATAAAAATTACCCATCAGGAGTACGAATTATACGGTATACTTCGCCTGCCCGATCAATGCAGAAAGGTGGCAATTATGGTTCCTTGGTTGCTTGGCGACAGGACGGGGATGGGCAGGTTATACGTGGAAGCAGCCAGGGAGCTTTACAATGCCG
>CAZWGG010000266.1:0-7344 GCA_964633305.1 uncultured Bacteroidales bacterium | reverse complement strand
GCAAGCAACACTATACAACAAAACTATGCCATTCCTGACAGTTATGGAGCAAATATTATACCTGCAAGCTATTCACCCGGTGGGTCTAATGTGAAAGAAAATGCTATAAAAGCATTTCTGAAAAAGCATAAAACCAAAATTCTTATTGGTGGTGGAATACTTGGGCTGGGCACATTAGCCTATTTCATGCTTAATTCAAAGAAGAAAAAACCAGTTCCAAAACAACCGACAATTAGCGGAACTGACGCAAAAACCAAGAAAAAACAAAAAACAACACCTAAAAAAATCATGGAAGTAACGCTCAGATAAAATGGCAAATAAATATTCCATATCAACAAAACAGGCTGTTATGGGGGGATTAGGAATTGCAGCAATAGTAACAGGGATAATTATTGCTTTAAGCAAAGCTGGTAAAAAGAAAAAGAAGCTGCAAAAATCCTCCAATACAACAATGCAAACAACAAAATCAATAATGACATAAAATTCAAAACTTATTAAAAATGGCAGCAAAAAAAGATTCTGGTACAACCAGAGATTATAAACCAAGGCAGGCAGTAAGCCTGAGAGATTTAAAAGCAGGAAAATATATCAAAAACGCAGAAAAACCGATAAGTGTTCTTGTTGGATTACTTGCCGGCTCGCCCATAGCAATATGGATTGACAAGCAGATGACGGCTAAAAAGGTTTTTGGTATGGACGGTGATAAACTTAAAAAATGGGTAAAACCAGGTACAAATTTCGTACTGGGCATGACAGCCCATTTTCTTGCAAAAGACCAACGGCTGAAACTGGCAGGTATCGGATTGGCAGCGAATGGGGGTTTAATTGCTTTAAAAGAATTATTAGGCGGAAAAGATTTACTCAAAGGCCTTACCAGCGAAATCGGGGAAACATCCACAGCAAGGTATCTGGGACAGAATGTTGTACCCGCCGGTTCTGCACCACTTAATCTTCCCCTGCTCTCTATTGACGATGAAGCATCTGAAATCATTGACAGGGCAGCAGAAGAACCCGGTGAGGTAGTGGAAGGAACGATGAAAGGCAATCTTGAATCAGCAGAGTTGGAAATCGGAAAAACAGAAGAACAGATTGCCGGTGAAAATGAGCCGGTGATGGATGATAATGACTATACAGAGGAAATGGATGAAATACCATAGGTAGTGTTTGTCCATAATGTCCGATATCTGCGTTGTTGCTCTAATTCTAAATCCTCAAATACGTTAGTATTCTGCGGTTTAGAATTTTCACACGCCTTGATCTCGAACATTCTGAACCAAACACTCGACTTTATAGACGGACACTAGGTAAACGGCAGTTTGCCAACATAAATAGTATCTGAACGGAAACTCAATTTTTTTGAAGTGCTTGAGGAGAAAACTTCAAGTACAAGGCTTGCGAAGCCCGAAAATAGGGAGTTTACTTAACGTAAATGACCTATTTGAGGGCAAGCATAACGCAGTAATTGGAGTTTTCGTCCAAGCACTAAATAGAATTATTAATCATTAAAAATTAGAAAAATGACAGAAGACAATTTAGGATTGCTTGTTGAGCAACCGGAAAACGACCTGGACGTCATTGTTGCACCCGATGATGATGTAATAAACGGTGCAATAGACGAACTCGGCAAACTGCCGAGAGGAAATCAAAAGAGGCAAAAATTTGTCTCCCGTACCCGAAAAGCGTACAGGGCTTTATCTAAAAGACCGCCTGCCACGCATAACCTCACTGCAAAAGCAGAATTTGAAAAACGCCTTGGTCAATTGCCAAAAGATATTCAAAAGGCTTTGGCAAGAGGTAAGCTTCAAATCGTGGATGGAGACATCTATTCAATGAAAACTGTTTCAGACAAACAGACCCTTGAATTGCTTGAATCCAGTGATGACAAAGAGGTAGGTATCTGCAACCTGAACAGCGCGAAACTCGATTCAAACAAGTGGTTCCTGGTAACCGCTATTGAATTGCTGTATTGTGCAGATGCTTCCGGTACTACCGATGCCCTTTTGAAAGTGGCAAATTATAAAGATGACCTGCCTCCGGAAATAAAAAATGGTGAGTTCCAGGTGGAACAGGATTCGGATGTGTTAATTCCTGAATTAAGCTGTGAAGTGTTTGTAAACGAAGGTCAGACCAACATTAAAAAAGGGCTTTACAGGCTCGATAATCCCAAGTTCCTTAAGCCATTAAAAGAAATCACCCCGGAATTAAAACTGTCAGGTGTTGGCGCTGCCAATGCTGCGGTAAAATTCAGGCTGGTTGGTGCGACCATTGCAAAGTATTAGGGTTTGTTTGGTTTTCAGTGGTAAAAGGGTGTAATTCCGGTTCATTGCACCCTTTTTTTGAAATTTAAAAAATACAGTCATGCAAGATATAATTCATTTCCTTGAAAAATTAATCAAGTCACAAACACCGGTCTGGGTAACAATAGGCATGGGAATATTCATTCTATTGCTTGCTGTTATATTATCCCCATCTACCGGGGCTAAACTCATTGATCTCTTTTTACTGAAAAAGAAAAAAGCTATAAGTTCCAACTTATCCAAAAAGTATTTTCTGAACCATCCGGTTTTTGATTACCTGTCATACAACCTGATACGACTTAAAAGCCTTGATTTTGGTGGTGAAGGAAAAACCAATGCAATAAAGGATCTGCTTTATTTAAAACTTACTGTTTATAAAGCAAAAATCAAAGAGTTCATCCGGGAAGGTATTACCATTACGGATAAGTTCGATTTTAAAAATCTCGTACACGAAACCATTTTAGAATCAGAAGACACCTACCAGTCAGAATGGAAGAAATTAAACTTACCTGTATTAGATGAACTGATAAAAGACTACAACACCTGGCACAGTCAAAGCGCTGCCTTTGCACGAATAGCTATCTGCAACATCACCAACAGCGATATATACGATACGATATTGGAAAGAATGCAGGAAATACTCTGCATACTTGAAACCAAGTTCAGGGTTGCCATGCCGGACATTGAAAAAGGATTGGCAGAAGCAAACGGAAAGTATGCCGAACTGCAATACAAATCAGAATTTTTTTAAAATCATCATGCCATGAGCCATACAGTAGAAAAACAAAAGTTTCAGATCATCGGGACAGATATTCCGGGAGCAGGTGCAACAGTAAACCTTTCCAAAACTACCGAGGTTGACCATGATGAAATAACCGGAGTGGCCTTATTTAAAATTGGTGGCAGTCACGGGCATGGCACATTCGGATTAAAAATTGCAGGTGATGAAATATTCCCGGATGAATTTCATGCAGATATTATCACGCTGGATGCAGATGACCACAATATTGTTTTAAACGATATTCTCTGGCCAACGAAACAAGTAGGTAAAGGCTCAATAATTCAAATCGAGTATAAAGAGCCTTCAAACGGTGCAAGTGGCAAAATCTACCTGTATTTATTAGCCAGGAAAATAGAACAACTTGATGGTATAGGGGGATGTGACAATGACTAAGCCAATTATCCAGACATATTATCACCCCTTTGAAATTGCCATACCCGCAGCAGGGCAAAAGGTAATTGTTGAGCAGCCATTACCATTGGATTGGGATGAAGCAACAGGGATAGTCATAGTAAATCCCGGTGGAAATCATGGAATGGGAACCATAGAATTAAGCATCGGGGGCGAAGAAATATTTCCCGCTGATTTTCATGCAAGGGCTTATATGCAGGTACTAAGCAGCAATCACCAGGATGGTATTGTTGTAAAAGAGCTGGACAAATATATGTATGCGATTAACGAAAAAGCCAACGGTTCAACAGTAAAAGCAACCTATACAGAACCGAAAAACGGCTCAAAAGGATTGCTTTACCTGTATATCAGATTAACACGGGAAGTAAAATGACGAATGAATTTTTCGATACAAAGCAGGTAATTGACAAGTCAGATATCCTGCAAATCATTGAGATTAATATAACCGGTGCTGACCAGCTTATCTCTTTTGAAACTCAATCCAGAACCGATATGAAGGATATTATCGGGATAGCCCTGATTAATCCTAATCCATTAACTTCCGGGCATGGAACATTGCGTTTACGAATTGGAGATGAAGAAATTTTACCTAATGGTTTTCATGCAGACATAATCTCTAAATTCAATCCAAAAGAAGTAACAACCAAAGTAAATTTTGCTTTTAAAGATTACATCTTTCCTGTAAAAATTGAAGCTAAAGGCAAGCCGGTTAAAATTGACTATACAGAACCGCAGGATGGCAATAGCGGTAAGTTATACCTGTATTTGTTAGGAGTAAAGTCTTGTTGCAATTTACAAATTCCTAAACTTCGCTTCCAGGTAGTTGATATTGAAGTACCACAAGGTAGTAATTCCAGTGATGTTGAACTTGTAATTGATGATAAAACTATTTTGAATCATGACAAAATTAAAGGTGTTTTTCTGGTTGGCATTGGCAACAGGATGAAGACACTTAAACTCTGTATTGATGGCAATTCCGTATTACCCGATAAGTTCCAGGCACAGCTTGTCACCAAAGAACTTTTGTCCAATACCATCATTAATGAAGCATCGGGAATTTTCACAAAACATATTATCCCTGCCTGCACGCTCATTTATCTGGCTGACGAAAAAGCCAAAAATTCAAAAATAGAAGGCAGGTTATGTGCTGTCCCCAACCCGCCGGAAACATATAAAGTGTATCTCTATTTAATTGCTGAATTATGATTTGTGAAGATAAAAACATACAAATTATAGAAATTGAAAATGCCCATAACCATTTTTTAGCGTCATTTCCACTGGTAAGAGAAATTGATGTTGTTACCGGCATATTTGCAACAGCCTGTATTCCTGTCAATGGGGCAGTTGATCTGAATGGTTTTCGTGAGCAGGGACAGTTCAGGTTTCCGTTAGTAAGCCTAAAATTCAACAACGATAGTACTACCTACAATGTACCAATTCATTTTACCAATATACAGGGATATCTACCGGGTGAAGAAGGCAATGCCAATTACAACAGGCAATTACTGTTTAAGCCTGTTACCATTTATAAGAAAATAAAGCCAAATACCTTCCTTAAAGTAAAATACAGGGATTCATTGGCAGAAGTCCGGTTCATTCATAACCTGAAGGTTTATCTCAAATACATTGACAAATAATATGGAAAAATCATCTGACATATTGCAGCGAATAATAAAACAATATACTGTTCATTACAAAAGTTTCCAGGTTGAACCGCTCTGGATAACCCTGCGAGATAATACGCACCAGGTATCCCGGCCTGAAATTCTCAGCGGGGTGGCAGGCGTTGGCTCATTAAACTACCAGGAAGTTTCTGACATAATCTGGCTGGGCAACGATTTACTGGTTTTAACAAGCAACGAGATAGATATACCTATAAATTCCACACTTACACTTGAATCGCTGAACAACCTTTTTATCATAACCAGAGCAGAATACGCCATCATCAATTACTATAAATACCAGGTGTTTTCAAACTATATAAAAATCAGCCTGAAAAATTTCAGTAGCTACGTGCCTTTTCAACTGGAATTTTTAAGGATTATACCAACAATATGAAGGATTACGGGAAAATAGCAGAACTTATTAAGCGGATACAGGCTTGTGAGAAAGACGAAAAACCTCTTTACCTGAGCATATATTATACGAACTATAACAACCAGAAAGAAGAAGACCCCACTCCCTATGCCACAAGGATAAAAGGCGAATCTGAATTTCAGGCAAAAATAAGTGAAGTATTGACCCTGCAACCGTTAAAACTATTTATCCGGGAATTTCCCAATAAATCAACCAATACCAAAGAAGACCAGTTTAAAAGGGAAACGGTGATTGAAGTTCGCAGCGAAAATGAACAGGATAAATTGCTGGCACAGCAATTAGCAGCAAAATATAACCAGGGTGACAATACAGAACAGAAAGACCTTTTTAAAGAGTTTGGTGGATTTGCCGGTTTTGAGCAACGACTTCGGGGTGATATAGCAAGAGAATTTCAATTAGTAAAAGAACAGGGCGAAAAGCAAAAGCTTGTCGAAGAAAATGCTTTATTAAAAAAGGAAAATATCGAACTCAGAGAAGACAATACCAAACTCTATGAAATCAATGAAGAACTAAGCGAAAAAGTTCAGGACCTTCAGCGGTATGTGCCGGAAAACATAAAAATTGGTGAAGTAAGCCTTACTAAAGTATTGGGTTCAATTTTAGGAACTGCGGCAGAAGCCGTTGTAAAAAATGTTGTTTCTAAAAAACCGGAAAAGATAAGAGATATATTAGGAGATACTGCCTTTGAACAACTTGCTGGTTTATTTGAAGACCAGCCCGGTGAATCTTATGAAGAACCGGACGAAAACCAAATGCAGCAACCTGTCCAGGAATTGCAATCCGTACCGGTAAATCCAAACCAGGAAGACCGTCACATCCAGGTAGCCAATGCCATCCATGAGTTAAACAAAAGAATTTCGTCCGGCGATCTGGGTAAAATTCAATTGATTTATTACTTCTTCCTGAATGAAGATGAAACCATCAACCAGGAAAAGTTAAATACAATAGTCGAGCTTATTCATGAAGAAAAACCCAAAGAAGATGACACTGAACAGGTATGAACCAACATTTAAAATAATCGCTTCTTCACCGGAAGATGCAATGGAAATATCCAATTTCATTATCAACCTTATGAATAAGATGCCGAATGAAAGGTTGGTAAAAGTAGCCAGAAAGGTGAATGAAAACCCGGACAAGAAAATTAAAAAAATATGTAATTACATTAATCTCTTATGATTCCCGCAGCATACATAGCAAAAAAAGTGATACAAAGAGACCGGAACCCGGATGATGTGAGAACAAACGGGAATGTTCCTGCCCCCCGAAGTAAGATAGAAAATACAGCATTAAAAATCGGGTTGGGGGCTTTGGGAGTATTTGCAGCTTACCTTGTCGGGAAAAGAATTATTAAAAACATCCGGAAAACAAGGTCAGAACGCAAATTCTCACAGGAAGGGCAACAAGCCTTATTGCTTCGTTCAGCCATAAATCCTTCCGGTGTATCATGGCTGCACTGGATGGACGGGACAAAGGAAGAAGCGATTTACGATGTCGCCATGCAGATTACAAATTTTAAGAAAGTACAGCAGGAATACCGGAACCTGTTTAACCGCTCGCTGGTGCATGACCTGGAGAAAGAATTATCAATTGAGGAATACAACAAGTTTATGAATATCATTAATTCAGGAGGATATACAAATCAATCGTTGGAAGATAACAACTTTTCACCGGGTAATAGCCAACCCGGTAACATCAATGACGGCTATAAAGGAAAGGTAATATTGATTTCCAAACCAACCAAAATTTATGAGAAATTCA
>CAZWGG010000265.1:4765-7355 GCA_964633305.1 uncultured Bacteroidales bacterium | reverse complement strand
ATTCTTTAATATTTTTTTAATGACCAATAACTTTGAAGGGAAATGTGATACTTTTTATATTTTGAGAAAGATTTTTGTTTCAAGATTTCAAAAGGAATATTGAATATTATATTAGAGGTTTGAGAAATAAAGATCCCATTATTTTTCAGTACTCTTGAAACATCATATAGAAAGTTGGAAAGATTATATGTATGTAAACATTGTAATAACATCAAATTCATCATCATTAAAGGGTATAGTTTTCCCATCAAATGATATTAATTTATCCTTAATTTCAGGATACTTTTCTTTTCCATAACTAGTCTCAGCGCGAAAACTCGTCATTTTTTGGAAGTTGCTGTGTGAAAGCTTCAAGTGCAAGGCTTGCGAACATAGCGAAGCGATCTCTTGAGCGATAGCGAAAAACCCCGAAAAATGGGAGTTTGCCAATCATAAATGACCAGTTTTCGGACGAGCATAACGCAGCAATTGGAGTTTTCTGGCAGGCAAACTAATGATATTTAATCTCTCAATATCAATGCCAGAGACATTATTATAGCCTTTTAAATATAAGTTATATGACAGACTACCAATATTTGTTCCAATATCCAGAACTTTAGATTCTTTATCGATTCTAAAAATATTAAAGTATTTTAAAATACCTAAAATATCACCAAATTCAGCAGTGATATTCTGATAATCCTTAAAAAAATTATCATAAAGATTCTGATAATAATTTATGTTTAAAATCTTAATATTTATTTATAAATGTTTCAAGAAATCTTTTTACTGTTCAAATATGTCTTATCTACAGAAAATTGTAATTGAAAAGATTTATATTTAACTCAACTTTTCAGTAAAAACTTATTATTTATGCGAATTAAGAGTTAAAAATAAGAAATATATATGCTGCTGCAATACGTCCGAAGACATGCACCAGTAATCCATTAGTTGAACGTACTTTTGACACTCTTTGAATATCTGTTTTTTCAATAAGCCAGTTGAACAAGGATTCAATAGGTTGTCTAACTTTCGAGACAGCTGTTGAAAACAGGTCATTAAAAGCTTTATCCCGTTGTTTTAAATTATCTGGCATTCCCTTAACCTCCTTAATAGGAGTAAGCATGGTTGAATTGTTATTCTTTTTGATGTTTATGAAGAACTTGGCATCATTATAGATTTTATCACCATAAAAAGTTCTGTTATCAATGTTGCTCCAGTTTTGTTTATAGACATTCAAATCATTTTCAGAAGCAGGTGTGAGAACTATGCTTTCAGGGAAAGGTAAATGTTTGGGACGGTGATAAGCTAAAGCATGCATCTTCAATCCATAGTAATAGATACTTTTGGTTGAACAGTATCCTTTGTCGGTGAGCTCTTTTGCTACTAAGGCTTTTCGTTTACCAGAACAGGTAATAATAGGCAAAGAGTCCAATAAACTAGCATCTAATTGACAATCAGCCGGATAATTACCGGCAAACAATACACAAACTAAACGCCTGAAGGCTTCAGTTAAACGGTTTATTCGCATATTAAAGGCTTCATAGCCTGGGAGAAGAGGAAACCATGAACGAAGATAATCGCTTGTAAAACTATGTATTTGTTTTATCTTTAATCTTTGTTCTGTATGCATAACGTATAGATAAATTGTCAGGACTTCCTGATCTGTGAATTCAGGCTCACTGTTATTGCTGAAACGCTGACAGATATGTTTAAGTTCTGAATCATATATATCGCATATATAAAAATAAATAGCGATTAATTTAAGTTCTTTTATCTTGGGAATCATCATTATTGGCATTTTTGGTTAATGCAATAATATATTGATCCCCAAGATTCTAAACTAAAATTTTAACTGTATTTTATTGACATTTAATAATTTATATGTTAATAACTTAAAATATTTCAACTCTTAATTCGCATTATTTAAAAATTACAATGAAATTATCCAATCAAAAGAATAAAAAAATGAAAGTGGTAAGGTTAATTATCGCAATATCTATCTCAATAATTATTTCATATTTGCTACTTTCAAAGATAAACTTCAGCCACTTTTTATCATTATATGAAAAAATAAATTTTAGAATTTTAATTTTACTTATTCCTATTTACTATATTTCTATTGGATTAAAAACTTTAAGATTTAATTATATACTAAAAACATCAATCTCTTATAAGAAATTGTTTAGAATTGTAATCCTACATAATTTCTTCATTAACTTTCTGCCATTTAGACTTGGTGAAGTTTCCTATCTTTATTTACTGAAAAAGGAAAAAGTCTATTTTGGTAAAAATTTATCAAGTCTATTAAAAGTAAGATTACTAGATTTTTTACTTCTTTCAACAGCATTTTTTATTTTTAGTTTCCTTTTCAATGATTATATGGAAAAGTTTTATTGGAAGAATATAATTAAATACTTTTTATTAGCCATAACATTGATTGTTACACTCTTTTATGTTTTAAGAGTTAAGGCTATCACTTTTTTTTCTTTTCTTAATGAAAGAGTTAAAAGAAAGTTACTAAAAATGATTATAAGAAAATTAATAGAAACCTTAGATAATTTAAATTTTGAAACAATTAAAGAATTCTTTATTTCTCTTTTTTATTCCG
>CAZWGG010000265.1:0-4755 GCA_964633305.1 uncultured Bacteroidales bacterium | reverse complement strand
AGCTTGTGTTTATTTATTGTATATTGTTTTTTTCTATGCTCTAAATATAAATTACCTGACAATTTCAACAATAATAATTGGGATATCAATAATTCAACTTACAACATTGATTCCTGTTTCAGGATTTCTTAATATAGGCACCTTTGAAGGTTTTTGGTATTTAGTATTTACTATACTTGGATTACAAGAAAAAGATGCTATCTCATCAGGATACTTAATACATGTTATTTATATATTGTTGATCATATTTACAACCTTATTTTTTTTAGGAATAAATAAAAAGACAGGAATTTAATTTTTCACTTTTTTTAGAATAAAAACATTTGAAGAGCTTCCTAAAATATTAGCAACCCTATTTCTTGAAGAAATAGATAATGAAGGGCCAAGAATAGAATGTCCAGAATAAAATAATCTATTTGTGAATATTTTTTTTATTGCCCATCCTGTTTTTTTGAAAAATTTTATCCATCTTAATTTACTAAAATAGTACATCTCTGTAATTGCATTTCCAACTTCCCCATGTCTATAAGGAAATATAGCTTTTATTATACGTTTAGTTTTTGAATATCTGTTTATCTGTTCCAATACGCAAAGTTCCGATTTATCAGGACTCTTATGTTTTACAACATTAGCTATACTCCTGTACATTAAAAATAATACTGTTTTTATAACAAAAGGATAATGTGTTATGGTCATCCAAAATCTTAAGCTTCCACTGGGTAAAATATGAATAGCGATACCGTTCGGTTTTAACACTCTTTTCATTTCATCGCTCAATTCATACAAATTAAATATATGCTCCAATACATTAGAACTAAATATTATATCAAAATGATTGTCAGGAAACGGTATACTTTTCCCATCATATTCAATTATTGGCCAATTTCGGTGATTTATATATTTACTGCTTTCAATATCTATTGCCTTAACCTGAAAACCTCTTTCAGATAATTTTTTTGCTTGCCAACCAGATCCAGCACCAATTTCTAATATAATATTTTGCTCTGATTTGTTATTGATCTCATTAATAATAATTTCAAGTTCATATAGTCGTATTGATTCTAAATGTTCCAAATTCATAAAAACTACATTTTTTTAACATTTATAATATGCTGCCTTCTAAAGTTATTAGGATAAATAATCTTCAGATATCCATGAAAATATTCAAGTATTGATTTGCAGCCTTCTCCCATGTAAATTTTTTAGCATGTTTGACAATTGTGTCCCGATTGTATTTTTCATAATTATTTATAATATGCGCCATTGCATTAGTTAATTCATCAATTTTATCAACTTCAACAAGCAATCCAACCTGGCTATTTATTAATTCAGGTATACCACCAATTTTACTTCCAACAACAGGCAAACCACAGGCCATTGCTTCAACGAAAACAATACCAAATGCTTCTGTTCTTGATGGCAGCACAAATGCATTTACTTTTTTCATTTCTTTGATGAGAATTTCTTGTGTCAAATATCCTAAAAATACAACATGATCATTAAGTCTAAGTCTATTTCTCACTTGTAAAAGATTTTGTTCCTCAGGGCCATTTCCAGCAATAAAAAGTTTGGCTTTAATCTTTTTTGAGTAAATCAACTTCCCGAAAGAATGCAATAGTGTATCCAATCCTTTATTATAATGAAGTCTGCTTACAGATAAAAAAGAGAAACAATCATATTGAATAAAGTCTGATGTAATGTTTAAGAAATTATTATCCATACCATAATTTATTACAGAAAAATTCTCATTTCTCATATCTGTTAATTTAGCTGTTTCTAATAATCCTTTACTAATTGATACTACCCGATCACTTTTCCCCCAGATTAATCTAATTAATGGTTTCAGTAGAATCACCAGTTTTAGTTTGGAATAGTAGGGAACATCAGAACCATTTAATGAAACGATATATTTTTTTCGAAATAATAGTTTTAGTAGAAATCCTATAATCCCTGCAGGTAAAGTAAAAAAACAATGGAGGATATTGATATTATTCTTTTTTATTATACTAACAGTTTTAAAGAAACCAAGTAAAATAAATGAAGAAAAGGTTAGAATAATTCTATTCGTAAGTTCATTTTTTCTAAATCCCGGCACATAATAATACCTTATTCCTTCAATTTCTTCGTTCACATATTTTTTATACCTGCATGTAAGTATAAAAATATCATGTCCTTTATTCTTAAATTCCTTTGCAAGATTATGGGCAGCATTGCCTGCTCCTCCTCCAATTGGATATATTTCATGAGTCATAATTAAAATATTCATTTCTAAATACTTTTTCTAAATAAAATGCTTTTTGCTAATTCAAAAATATATGTAAATCCTTCGCCTCCCAAAATTATTAAGAATGCTGCAAAAGGAATACGGTATCTCTCTCTACTCCAAGTGAACGAATGGATAAAAGTTGTAATGATAAGTGGATATATTAATAGAAATAATTTTTTATAACTTTTAATTCGAAATAACCTGAAAACACCAAAAAATGAAAATATTAGTAATACCCCGTAACACAATATATTCATAATATTATGTCTTAAAGACCAAATTCTGAATTCTCCAGAAGGATAAGGGAGAAAAAAACCTTTGAAACTTGTTATTCTCCAATATTGTTTTAACATAAATAGTCTTTTTTCCAAGAAACTTTTTGCAGGTTTTTTCCCTATTTTAACAGCATCTATGAAAGATTCTGGACGATTTTTAGGGTTTTTATCATTCAAAATTTCATTTCTTTCCTTGTCATTTAATCCTTTATCAGTTAAAAGATTATTTTTCTTAGCTAAATCTACATTATTTAAATAACCATTCTCATCATTTAAACTAAATGAGTATGTTTTTGTATTTATAATTACTACTTTTTTATAAGCTAAATAATTTCTTATGATCCATGGTGTAGAGAAGATTGCTACTAACAAAACGAATAATGAATAATTCAATACCCATTTTCTAATATTTTTTTGAAAAAAATAATAAATGAAAAAAGGTGTAAATAATAGATATTTTGCATTCAAATGCATTAGGATTGTAAAAAGTATACCATTTAGAATTAAAAATTTAAAACGGAATTCTTTATGGTAAAAACAATGATAGAGTATATAAAATTGAAGAAAAACCAAAAATATTTCTAATGTCTCCCTTAAAAAAAATCCAATATATTTAAGATAAAAGTAATAAAGACCACTCCATATTAATACAAAAAATGTTGATGTTATATCAAAATATCTAAATGTAAACTTAAACAATAGAAAAACAGTAAGTATACTAACTACAGCATGACTTATATAAACGGCCAGATAATTTTCAATACCAAAAATAAAATAAATTAAAGCAACAAATAATGGATAAACAGGTTCTCTCGCATTTCCTAAATAATCTGGATGAGTTATCCAATTGCTATTTAAGGTAATTGCTTTTGCATATTCATTATATCCTATTCCATCACCGAATTCATCTTTCCCCTTACCATAATTAATGGCAACAAATAATCGAATAGTAAAAAAAATACTCAAGCACAGTATTAAATAGTTCCGTGTTTTTTTATTCATTCAAAAATGTCTTTTCTATTTAATATTACTTATTTATACTCAAAGAACTCAGGTTTGTAAAAAATCAAGCCTGAATAATTTGAAAGTTGTCAGTCATTAAACTTTTAAGTTCATTTTTATATTGGTCTATATTTTCGAAGAAATCCATGCATTTTTCCTTAAATACAGAGAATTTCTCATAATATTCGTTGTAAGTTGTCTTTTTCTTGAATAATTTCCACAATCGCTCAATTATATTAAGGTTAGGGCTATACGGTGGCAAAAATACGAATTGAATCCTTGAGTTTTTTGTTATAAATTCTTGCACCAACTTTGAGCGATAATATCTTGCATTATCCAAGATTATATAAAGCATCCCTAATGGTTGTTCTTTGAGCATCTGTTCCAACAAGGCAATGGTTGATTGGGCATTTATGCTTTCGTCTTCCCGAATTATCACCTTGTGATTTTCTATATCATAAGCCCCGTTGATATTAATTCTTTGACGCCCGGTATTAGTTTTAAGGGTTTGCTCTTTACCTTTCTTTATCCAACCGTAGGCTGGCTGTGAATTATGAAGGGGATGAACTCCGTCCATAAAATAAATAGTGTCTTGATCTGCTTTATTTTCCTTTAGTTGTCCATAGCTTTGAATAAATTCCTTTTGTAGTTGCTTATTTGCTTTCTCAAGGATGTGCTTTGTTTTCTTATAAGTAAACCCTAAACGGTGCAGTAATTTTCCCATCCCCTTTTGGGTATATTTTATTCCATATTTATCTTCAACATAGCCGGAAATTTCTTTTACTGTAAGATATATGCGACATTTCAGATGTAAAGAGAGTTCTTGCTGTTGTTGAACGTTCAATTTAGCTTGTCCTCCAACGAAATTGTCTTTAAGCAGAGTTTTTATTCCATTTGACTTATAAAGCTTATGCCACCTTCTTGTTGTCATGTCATCCAAAACAAGAAGTTCCGCAATTTCTTCATAACTAAAACCCTTATCCAGCATAAGTATAGATTTTATCCTACCTGCTTTTTTCTTGTCTTTACACTTTTTATGTATTGTAACATAGGCAAGTCGCTGATCCGGTGTAAGAAAATTTTTCATTGATTTGTATCAATGAAAAATTTTCTTAACTTCTTCTTCTTTTAGTTTTTAACATTTCTGTGGCGGAGGAGTATATTTGAGTTTCGTAGGGTGTAATCCCATTTTGTGGTAATTCTA
This sequence comes from uncultured Bacteroidales bacterium, assembly GCA_964633305.1. Taxonomy (GTDB): domain Bacteria; phylum Bacteroidota; class Bacteroidia; order Bacteroidales; family UBA10428; genus CAZWGG01. Next base: position 8 of record CAZWGG010000265.1, on the reverse strand, counting down.
TGCCGTCC
>CAZWGG010000264.1:0-7373 GCA_964633305.1 uncultured Bacteroidales bacterium | reverse complement strand
TTTTCATCATGAGCCATGAATTTCGATGTTTTGTTCACAAATTTTCCGTAAATGGGATGTTTAACTTTTCTTTTTTCAGCAACAACAATAGACATGTCCATATTATTGCTAACTACTATCCCTATACGTTCCTTTCTGAGATTTCTTTTTTCCATTTATAACAATTTAGCTTTGTTGCTTACTTTCTTCTATTTGTTTTTCTTTTAATATGGTTTTAAGTCTAGCAATATTACGTTTTGATTCTCTAAGTTTTAGAGGATTATCAAGAGGTGAAATAGCATGATTAAGTTTCTGTTTTATAATGAAATTTTTTTCATTCTCGATTCTTTCAATTATTTCATTTAGAGTCAGTTCTCTGATTTCTTTTGCTTTCATTGCAACCATTTTTTAATTTTGAACATAATCATGTCGTACAACAAATTTTGTTTTAACCGGCAATTTTTGTGCACCAAGTCGCAAGGCTTCCCTGGCAACTTCAAAAGGTATACCTTCAAGCTCAATAATTATCCTTCCTGGAGTAATAGGTGCTACAAATCCTTCGGGTGCACCTTTACCTTTACCCATTCTTACTTCAGCAGGTTTTTTGGTAATCGGCTTATCTGGAAATATTCTAATCCATATTTGTCCCTCACGTTTCATATGACGAGTAACTGCCTGACGGGCAGCTTCTATTTGTCGTCCAGTTATCCAATTTGACTGCAGGGACTTAATGCCAAAAGAACCAAATGCCAGTTGATTCCCTCTCTGGGCATTACCTTTCATTCGTCCTTTTTGTCTTCTTCTGTATTTTGACTTTTTTGGCTGTAACATCGCTATAAAACAATCATTATATTAAAATATTACTTTCTTTTTTTTCTGAAATTTCCTTTTGCTTTCTGAGCTTTAGCTTCAATATTAGGTGAAAGATCCCGTTTACCATATATTTCACCCTTGCAAATCCAAACTTTAATTCCAATTAGCCCAACTTTTGTTAAAGCTTCAGCTAAAGCATAATCAATATCGGCCCTAAATGTATGTAAAGGGGTCCTTCCTTCTTTATACATTTCTGATCTGGCCATTTCTGCACCTCCTAACCTTCCTGAAATTAGTACCTTAATTCCTTCTGCACCCATTCTCATTGTTGAGGCCATTGCCATTTTTATGGCTCTTCGGTAAGATATTTTACCTTCAACTTGTCTGGCAATATTATTCGCTACAATGGTGGAATCGAGCTCAGGACGTTTAACTTCAAAAATATTAATTTGAACTTCTTTGTTTGTGATCTTTTTAAGTTCTTCCTTAAGTTTATCCACTTCCTGTCCACCTTTCCCGATAATAATACCTGGGCGGGCAGTATTTACTGTTACAGTAATGAGCTTTAATGTACGCTCAATAACAATTTTGGAAATGCTTGCTTTGGCAAGACGGGCGTTTAAGTATTTACGAATTTTATAATCTTCTGCTAGTTTATCAGAATAATTATTTCCGCCAAACCAATTGGAATCCCAACCTTTGATGATTCCCAATCTGTTGCTAATAGGATTTGCTTTTTGACCCATTAATATTAATTTGTTATACTTTCGGTTTCTTTTTCTTTGTTTTCTATTTGATTATCTAAAATAATTGTAACATGGTTAGACCGTTTTCTGATCCGGTAAGCTCTTCCTTGTGGAGCAGGCCGTAATCTTTTAAGCGTTCTTGCCTGGTTAACAAATATTTCTTTTATATATAAGTTACTGTCTTTAAGACGCGTATCTTCATTTTTAGCTTGCCAGTTTGCTACCGCAGAAAGCAGTAGTTTTTCCAACTTTCTTGAGGGCTCTTTATTACTGAATTTGAGCAAGTCGAGAGCTCTGTTAACCTCAATTCCCCTAATCATATCCGCAACAATTCTTACTTTTCGAGGAGAAGTTGGACAATTTTTCAACATAGCTATATACTTACTTTTCCTTTCTTCTTTTAATTTTTCAGCATGTATTCTTTTTCTAGCACCCATTTTTGTTGCTTTTTTATAATTATTGTGTTATCTCTGTTTACCTCCATGCCCCCTAAAGATTCTTGTGGGAGCAAATTCACCTAGTTTATGTCCTACCATATTCTCGGTAATGTAAACAGGGATGAATTTATTTCCATTATGAACTGCAATTGTATGTCCAACAAAATCTGGTGATATTTCAGATCGTCTCGACCAAGTTTTGATAACTGATTTTTTGCCAGATTTATTCATATCAATTACTCTTTTTTCCAGCTTAAAATCTATAAATGGACCTTTTTTAACTGAGCGACTCATAGTAAATTCTTCTTTTTATTTCTTCCTTTTTTCAACAATATACTTATTTGAAAGTTTCTTTTTTGGTCTTGTTTTAAAACCTTTGGCAGGTAATCCTTTCCTGTTACGTGGATGACCTCCAGAAGCGCGACCTTCGCCACCTCCCATTGGATGATCTACAGGGTTCATAGCAACTCCCCTGGTTCTGGGTCTTCTTCCCAGCCATCTTGATCTTCCCGCTTTTCCTGATCTTTCAAGGCCATGATCAGAATTAGAAACAGTTCCAATAGTGGCCCTACAGGAAGTAAGTAACATTCGAGATTCTCCAGATGGTAATTTAATTATTGCATATTTACCATCACGGGAAGTTAATTGTGCATATGATCCTGCGCTTCTTGCTAGTACACCTCCTTGACCTGGGCGTAATTCTATGTTATGGACTAATGTTCCAAGAGGAATTTCAGATAAGGATAAACAATTACCAATTTCCGGAGCGATTCCATTCCCGGAACGGACGGTTTGTCCGACTTTGAGTCCATGAGGAGCAATAATATAGCTTTTTACTCCATCTTCATATATTAATAACGCAATTCGTGCAGTACGATTTGGATCATATTCTATTGATTTAACGATGGCAGCGATACCATCTTTCTTTCTATTGAAATCTATTATCCTGTATCTTTGTTTATGTCCACCACCAATATAACGCATTGTCATTTTCCCCGAATTATTCCGGCCACCACTTTTCTTCAATGGTGCCAACAAAGTTTTCTCAGGGATATTTGTCGTGATGTCCTCAAAAGAGGATACTACTTTGTGTCTTTGTCCTGGTGTTACAGGTTTTAATTTTCTTACAGCCATTTTTTATTAGATATTGCTATAAAAATCAATTGAATCACCTTCTATTAAGGTTATTATCGCCTTCTTAAAGGAGTTTGTTTTACCGGTAATCATTCCGGCCCGAGTATATCTCATTTTCCGCTTACCTCCATATCTCATTGTATTAATAGAGGCTACAGTTACATCATATAGTTCTTCAATAGCTTTTTTTATTTGCAGTTTATTTGCCTTCCTATCAACAACAAATCCATACCTGTTCAGATCCTCACTCTGAGCACTCATTTTTTCAGTAACTATAGGCTTTATAAGTATATCCATTTTAAAATTAATTAAGTATATCTTGTAATATGTCTATTGAACTCTCCATGAATACCAAAGAAGAACAGTTTAGTATGTCATAAGTAGTTAATTCATTGATTGTTAATACCTTAGAGTCCCGTAAGTTTCGGGATGACAAATATATATTTTTATTTGGTTGATTTAAAATTATTAAGGATTTTTTGTCTCTAATTTCTAAATTGTTTAGTATTGTTACGAATTCTTTTGTTTTTGGAGCATCAAGTGAAAAATCCTCCAGTATTTTAATACTTTCACTTTTTGCTTTGTATGTTAAGACTGATTTTCGTGCCAGTTGCTTAACTTTTTTGTTTAATTTAAAATGATAATTTTTTGGTTGAGGTCCGAATATTCTTCCTCCCCCTCGGAATAGAGGAGATTTAATACTACCTGCCCTTGCAGTACCTGTTCCTTTTTGTCTTTTTATTTTTCGCGTACTACCAATGATTTCCCATCTTTCTTTTGTTTTATGAGTGCCTTGACGTCGATTGGCCAAATGTTGTTTTACATCAAGATATATGGCATGATCGTTAGGTTCAATATCGAAAATTGAGCTTTTGAGATCAGCTTTTTTACCCGTATCTTTACCTTCGATATTTAATACACTTACTTTCATTTTCTTTAAAAATTTAAGTTAAATCCTATCAGGACTTTCAATTACAACATATGTACCTTTTGCTCCTGGTACCGATCCTTTTAATAGAATCAGGTTATATTCCGGCACAATCTTTACAATTTTTAAGTTTAGAATTTTGACTGTTTTATTTCCGGTTTGACCTGCCATTCTCATACCTTTAAAAACCCTTGAAGGGAATGATGATGCTCCCAGTGAGCCAGGGGCTCTGTTCCTGTTGTGCTGACCGTGAGTTGCATCATTAACACCACTGAAATTATGCCGTTTAACTACACCTTGAAATCCTTTTCCTTTTGATTTAGCAGTAACATCAAGCCAAATGTCATTTTTAAAATACTCAACAGTGATTATATCCCCGGCTTTCCAGTCCTTTACAAATCCTTTGAGTTCAATAAGTTTTCTTTTAGGTGTTGTACCTGCTTTTTTAAAATGACCAATCATTGCTTTGGTAGTTTTTCTCTCTTTCTTTTCGTCATAAGCAAGTTGAATAGCATCATATCCGTCTTTATCTTCCAGTTTTACTTGAGTAACAATACAAGGTCCTGCTTCTAGAACTGTACAAGGAATATTTTCACCTTTTTCATCAAAAACAGATGTCATTCCTACTTTTTTTCCTATTAATCCAGGCATTTTTATTAAGTTTTAACAGGTTAAACTTTTATTTCAACTTCAACACCACTTGGTAATTCTAACTTCATTAATGCGTCAATAGTTTTAGGAGTTGAACTATAAATATCAAGCAGTCTTTTAAATGAAGAAAGTTGAAATTGTTCTCTTGATTTTTTGTTTACAAAAGGAGAACGTAGTACAGTAAAAATTCTTTTATGTGTTGGCAATGGGATTGGCCCACTTACCACTGCACCTGTAGATTTTACTGTTTTAACAATTTTTTCAGCTGACTTATCTACCAGATTATGATCGTACGATTTCAGTTTTATTCTAATTTTTTGGCTCATTATTTTAAGCTATATATTTATACAAATGCTTTTGTCCCCTGTATTTTTTCAAGTAATTGTTTAGATATTTCAGGTGGTATTTCTTCATAATGTGAGAATTCCATGGTTGAAGTTGCCCTGCCTGAGGTTAATGTTCTAAGTACAGTAACATAACCAAACTGTTCTGCAAGTGGCACTTTTGCTTTAATAACTCGGCCACCTGGTTTTGTTTCCATGCCCTCAACCTTTCCTCTTCTTTTGTTAAGATCGGCAATAATATCTCCCATATATTCTTCCGGTGTTACTACTTCTAATGACATAATTGGTTCAAGAAGTGATATCTTCAATTTTTTAAGGGCATTTCTAAATGCATGTTTTGCAGCAATTTCAAAAGAAAGTGAATCAGAGTCGACAGCGTGAAAAGAACCATCTTTAAGCACTACTTTTAAATTGTCAACTGGAAATCCTGCAAGAACACCATTGCGCATAGCTTCTTTAAAACCTTTTTCAACCGAAGGAATGAATTCTTTAGGTATATTACCGCCTTTTATTTCATCAATGAATTGCAGTCCACTAATTCCATCATCGGCAGGAGAAATTTCAACTTCGATATCAGCAAATTTACCTTTACCTCCGGTTTGCTTTTTAAATATCTCACGATGCTCAGTTTTTGAGCTAACAGCTTCTTTATAGGCAACTTGGGGTTTCCCCTGATTGCAATCGATTTTGAATTCCCTTTTAAGGCGGTCGAGTAATATTTCCAGATGAAGCTCTCCCATTCCGCTTATTATTGTTTGAGCTGTATCATTATCTGTCCTTATCCTGAATGTAGGGTCTTCTTCAGCAAGTTTGTTCAATGCGATCGAGAGTTTATCGATATCAGCCTGGGTTTTAGGTTCAATAGCTACCCCAATTACTGGTTCGGGGAAAGTCATTGATTCTAAATAGATAGGTTTTTTTATATCACAAAGAGTATCGCCTGTAAATAGGTCTTTCAACCCAACGGCACCACAAATATCACCAGCTTCAATTCTTTCGCGGGGGGTTTGTTTGTTGGCATGCATTTGGTAAAGACGATTAATTCTTTCTTTTTTTCCTGTACGTGGATTTAGAACAGCCATTCCGGGTTGAATATAACCCGAATACACCCTGAGAAAGATTAAGCGGCCAACAAAAGGATCTGTTGCTATTTTAAATGCAAGAGCTGAAAGTGGTTCATTTACATCGGGTTTTCTTTCAATTGCCTGATCATTATTAGGATTTCGGCCTATTACTGATCCAATATCAATAGGACTGGGTAAAAGGCCGCAAATTGCATCGATTAGCCTTTGTATTCCTTTATTTTTTAATGCTGCACCACAAAAAACAGGTACAATTGTTCTATTTATAACAGCTTTACGAGTGGCAGCCAAGAATTCTTCTACTGTAATTGAGCTTCTGTCTTCGAAGAAACGTTCAAGTAATTCATCATCCGATTCACAGACAGCTTCTATTAGTTTTTCCCGCCATTCTTCGGTTATTTCGATAAGGTCTTCAGGTATTTCTTCGTATTCATATTTGACACCCAGATGTTCGTCTTCTTTCCAAACGATAGCTTTGCGTTCAATTAAATCAATAACACCTTTGAATGATTCTTCAGCGCCAATAGGAATTTGCATGGGTATTGGAACAGCGCCGAGCTTTTCTTTGATTTGTTTAACCACACCAAAAAAATCAGCTCCTACACGATCCATTTTATTTATAAAGGCAATTCGCGGAACCCTGTATTTATCAGCTTGCCTCCAAACGGTTTCTGATTGAGGTTCAACACCCCCAACTGCACAAAAAGTTGCTATTGCACCGTCAAGAACACGCAATGACCGCTCTACTTCAACAGTAAAATCAACGTGCCCGGGTGTGTCAATAATATTAATTTTATAGTTTTTATTGTTGTATTTCCAATAGGCAGTAGTAGCAGCAGATGTAATAGTGATACCTCGTTCCTGTTCTTGTACCATCCAATCCATTGTAGCCGCTCCGTCATGTACTTCACCCATACGATGGGTAATACCGGTATAAAAAAGAATACGTTCGGTAGTTGTAGTCTTACCGGCATCGATATGAGCCATAACCCCAATATTCCTGGTATTATTTAAATCAAAGTTCATCACACTAATTATCAGCTAGCTACTATAATTTATTATTCAAATGTCAAATACCATATTTAGAAACGAAAATGAGCAAATGCTTTATTTGCTTCAGCCATTCTATGAGTATCTTCTTTCTTTTTAAATGCGCCTCCTTCATTGTTATAAGCTGATATAATTTCTGCTGCAAGCTTTTCACTCATTGATTTGCCAGTTCTTTTACTTGCAAATAAAATCATGTTTTTCATACTTAT
>CAZWGG010000263.1:0-7404 GCA_964633305.1 uncultured Bacteroidales bacterium | reverse complement strand
GAAAGAGATTTTCCTGATGCCTATATTGTTCCTGATATTATTGTTTCAAATAATTATTAAAATAAATAAGTACACTTAAGCAAATGAGTGATGAAATAAAACATGAGTGTGGGATTGCCTTAGTTAGATTGCTTAAGCCCCTTGAATACTATCAGCTAAAGTATGGAACATGGAAGTACGGGTTACAGAAACTGTACCTTTTAATGGAAAAGCAGCACAACCGCGGACAGGATGGAGCAGGAGTGGTCGGCGTGAAATTAAACCTTGGTCCGGGCAATGAATATCTTCACCGGGTGAGGTCCATTGAACCTTCTGCCATAAATGATGTGTTTAGAAAAATATACAGTCACTTTGAAAAATATGAAGACAGGTCAGGAAGGTTAGTTGATCCTGTTTGGGCAAAAAAAAATCTGCAATTTGCCGGAGAGTTGGTACTTGGGCATTTACGTTATGGCACACATGGAAAAAATGGTATTGAGAATGTCCATCCTGTTATGAGACTTAATAACTGGAAAACCAGGAATCTTGTTTTAGCCGGCAATTTTAATTTAACAAATGTTGATGAGCTTTTTCAGATTTTGATTGATCTTGGACAGTATCCCAGAGATCACATCGATACAGTTATTATGCTTGAGAATATGGGACATTTTCTGGATGTTGAAAACCAAAAAGAATTTGAGAAATATAAAAAAAAGGGCATTAGCAACCTTAAGATATCAGAATTAATTGCCGACAATATAAAAATTGAGAATGTTCTGAAAGAATCGAGCAAAAGGTGGGATGGAGGATATGTGATTGCCGGGTTAATAGGACATGGAGACGCTTTTGTAATACGCGACCCCTGGGGCATTCGGCCGGCTTTTTGTTATCATGACGATGAAATCGTCATTGTAACAAGTGAAAGGCCTGTTATTCAAACTGTTATGAATGTTAAATTCGATGATGTAAATGAGCTTAAGCCTGGCCATGCTATTATTATTAAAAAGAATGGAAAAGTTTATACCAGTGTTATTAGGAAACCTTTTACACGAAAGTCTTGCTCATTCGAAAGAATATATTTTTCAAGAGGAAGTGATGCCCAGATTTATAAAGAACGAAAAATGTTGGGGAACCTGCTTACCCCGCAAATTATTAAGGCTGTTGACGGTGATCTTGAGAATACGGTATTTTCGTATATACCAAATACCGCGGAATCTGCTTTTTATGGCATGATACAAGGACTTGAATTTTATATGAAAAACCAGGAAAAAGAAAAAATCCTTAAACTGGGGAAAGATATTACCGAACATGAACTCGAACGCATAATTTCTATAAAACCACGATATGAAAAAGTAGCAATTAAGGATATAAAACTGCGTACTTTTATAGCTCAAGACAAGGGCCGGGGTGATTTGGTTGAACATGTTTATGATATTACATACGGCACGGTAAGAAAAGGAAAGGATAACCTGGTGATAATCGATGACTCGATAGTAAGGGGAACAACTTTAAAATATAGTATAATAAGGATACTCGACCGACTTGAGCCAAAACGTATTGTTATTGTTTCATCTTCTCCACAAATACGTTACCCCGACTGTTATGGAATAGATATGGCGAAACTCGGTGATTTTATTGCTTTCCGGGCTGCTATTGAATTGTTAAAAGATACTGGCAACGGACATATAATTAATGAAGTATATAAAAAGTCAAAAGATCAGCAAAATCTACCTAAAGAAAATATAGTTAATTATGTTACGGAAATATACAAACCTTTTACCCAGGAACAAGTTTCGTTAAAAATTGCGAAAATGTTAAAAACACCTGATATAAAGGCTGATCTGAAAATTGTATATCAAACTATCGAAAACCTTCATAAAGCATGCCCTAATGATTTGGGGGACTGGTATTTTACCGGAGATTATCCAACCCCGGGAGGCAACAAGGTGGTTACAAATTCGTTTGTCAATTTTATTGAAGGAAGGAATATACGGGCTTATTAAGTTTTTTATTTATGTTTGTTCGTTAATTAACGAACAAACATAGGCAAAGAAAATATTATTCCTGATGAACAAAAAAAATTGGAACGAAGCTCAATGCTTATTCCGGAAGTTTCTTAGTTTATAAATACTTTAACTTTGTAATGTAAAAAATATGAAAGTATTGATTTTATGCACGGGGAATAGTTGTAGGAGCCAAATGGCCCATGGCTTTTTGCAATCGTTTGATAAAAATATTGAGGTGTATTCAGCAGGCACAAGACCAGCCTCGAAAGTTAATCCAAAAGCTTTACAGGTAATGAAAGAAGATGGAATAGATATCAGTCATCATACTCCCGAACAGGTCGATAAGTTTCTTAATGATATGTGGGATTATGTAATCACAGTTTGTGATAGTGCTAAAGAATCATGTCCCATCTTTACAGGAAAAGTAAAAACCCGCATGCATATAGGTTTTGATGACCCATCTTATGCAACAGGTTCCGATGAATTTATTTGGAGTGAATTCCGTAGGGTCCGGGATGAGATAAAAGAAGCTTTTTATGGGTTTTATATCAAACAAATTAAACCTTACCTATAATCGTTTAAGGGATAAATAAATATTGATATTGTTTATTTGAAGGAAGGTGCTGTTTTATACATTTTTCAAGTTGAACTTGAAAAATGTATAAAATAATTATAATTTTACCTTATGGTAACACGTGAAATTTCATCAGAGCTACTAGAACTTACTAATTCTTACCCCGTAGTTACAATTACAGGACCAAGACAGGCAGGGAAAACTACCCTGTCAAGAATGTCTTTCCCAAATTTCAATTATTCTAATTTAGAACACCCAGAAATCAGACATCTTGCAGAAACAGATCCAAATGCCTTTTTTAAACAATTTAAAAAGCCGGTAATAATTGATGAAATACAAAGGGTACCGCAATTATTATCGTATATACAAGTTATTGTGGATGAGAATAGAAAGCCTGGTTCTTTTATTCTAACCGGTAGTCATCAATTATCATTAAGCGCTGCAATATCACAGTCGCTGGCTGGCAGAACCGCATTATTAAAACTTTTACCATTTTCTATAAAAGAGTTAAGTTCTCAACATGTAAATACGGAAAGAGATACTTTATTAACTACCGGATTTCTGCCGCGAATTTATGATCAAAAGCTTTCACCGTTTAAAGCATACAGAAATTATTTTCAAACATATGTTGAACGTGATTTAAGACAGCAAATACAAGTAAAGAACCTGGTAAATTTCGAAAACTTTGTGAAAATACTAGCTGGTAGAATTAGCCAGGTTTTAAACCTTAATTCCATTTCAAATGATTTGGGCGTATCATCTACAACTTTGAGTGAATGGTTATCTGTATTGGAAGCATCATATATAGTATTTCGACTATATCCTTATTATGAAAATTTTGGTAAAAGAGTAGTTAAATCACCAAAAATTTATTTCACTGAAGTAGGTCTAGCCTCTTATTTATTGGGAATTGAAACAACCGGCCAAATGTCAAGAGATCCTCTATTAGGACATTTGTTCGAAAATATGGTTGTTGTTGAAGCATTAAAATCACGGTTAAACAAAGGACTTGACCCTAATATTTACTTTTACAGGGATAATAATAAAAATGAAGTAGATTTGATATTCCAGGAAAAACGAAAATTAATTCCAATTGAAATAAAATCGGCAATGACTTTCAATGACAAAATGTTAAAAAATATAAGATTTTTTCAAAAGTTAAATACTGGAAAAAATGGAAAAGGGTATTTAGTATATGCTGGTAATTTACCATTCCAAAAAGATGAAAGTGAAGTGCTAAATTTTACTGAAACTTATCGGATTTTTGAAGTAAGACAATAACCATTTTATTGACTCAATGGATTTATTATAAATAAAACGTATTATAGTTAAAGTTAAACGTTTCGTTTGGGCAATAATCTGGGAATAGTAGTTTCACGTTCGAGTTTTTTCTTAGGAAGAGCTTCTCTTCAGGGTATTTTTTAATAAAAAGAAGTAATACCCTAACTTACCGAAAAATTTTAACAAACTCAATTCTTGTAGGGAAGATGGTATTATTTTCTTTATATGTATTTAAAAAAAAATAAATGGGGATTTTAGTCCCCATTTAAAAATTCATTTTAATCTTATAAAATATTTTTCAAGATTATTTTCATTAATTAATTGATTTAATTTAATAGTATCAATACCCGTGTCAGAATCAAATACATTATCTTTATCTTCGAATTCATAAAATTCTGTAAAAGGATCTTTATCAATTAACAACTTATACAAACTATCAGAACCAAGGGCAACAGGATAATCCGAATATTCTTCTTTGGTTAATTTTGTGATACCTGTATTTATTCCTCCAAAAACACCATTAAGGTAATAGCCGTTATTTAATTTAATTGGCCATCTGTAATCTATATCCCACGGTCCAGGAAAAGCAGTTACCCTTTTTTTATCAGATGCTAATTTAACAGTTACTTTATCAGAATAATCAGCCTTGGTTTTGTAAACCCATAAGGTTTCAAATTCTCCATCCTTTTCACAACTACTTATTAAAAAGCCTATTAAAATAAAGCATAAAAACCTGAACATAATTTTTATTGAATTATTATTCTTTTAGTTATTGTTTTATTATTAATGATTACTTTCAGCAAATAAACACCTTTGGATTTATTTTCAATATTTATTCTGTGTTCAATTGATGATAATTCTTCCCGATGATAAATTTCCTGACCAACAATATCATAAATGCATAAAGTATAAGGTTCAAAATTATCTTCTAAACTAAGAGAAAATATTCCTTTATTTGGATTTGGATAAATGTTTAATTTAATTGATGAAACGATTTCTTCTACATGTATGTGATTTTGTTCAAATAAAACAGGTATATTTTCTTTTTGGCGGAAGTTGTATATTGTATTTTTATTTGTTTCGATTGTATCCGCTGAGGCAGATTTAGCACTTCCTCCAATTACTGTTACTGTATAAGCATTGTCCAATACTTCGCCACAACTATTTCTGAATTTTATAATACAGGCATAAGCACATAAGCTGCATGATCCTGTGCCGTCCCAAACACATGCCAGATCGTTATTAACTGTCCCTGCACTTTGAAATGTGAGCAGTCCCCATCTGTCAAAAGCTTCAAACTCCCAAGTATCTGCATTATAAACGTCAAAACATAATTCATCATTTATACCATCCCCGTTTGGAGTAAAAGCGTTATACCAACTAGGAACATTTATCCCCATATCACCAAAACTTACTTGTCTGAAATTTACTTTAAGCGTACTGCCATTTGTTGCCGAAAAACCTGGATTAAGCCTGACGGTATTTCCCGCAGTAAGGATCAATTTCCCTCCGTTGTTAACCGTAAGTGTTTTACCGGAAGCTGGTAATGTGATGTTTTGGCGTGCTTGTTCATGTTTTGTTGTAGTTAAAGTGGTATATGATACATCATTCAAATTTGCCGGAGCCTGGCTACAAGTTGGTGAAATGCCAATTATTGCCATCTGGTTTTTATTATAATCATGACTTCCAGGAGTTAAATCGTCAATGTGATAAAAACCATTGTAACTTCCATTCCAACCCCAGTTAAAATAAAATTCATCAATGCTTGAAGCACTATACCCGGAACAAACAAAAAAATGTTTCGCTGTACTTAAGTCACTTTTATCACCCCTGTATAAAACCGGTCTTCCTGCATCAATCTCAGCCCTGATCATGTCATGCCATGCGTTTCCGTAGTCCCAGCTTGTCCGTACCTTTTTCTCAACACCTTTATATTTAAACCGGTCCTTAAAACCGTCTTCAAGATTATTTGTCGTTGTCCAGGAACCATTACAGCCATAATTCATATTAGCAGATTCAGCACAATCATGCAACAAATGGGCTATTTCATCTCCTTCTTCAGGTTCTGTAGAATTTAATAGTGTATCTGGCATCATCTCCCAGTCATATGATCTATAACTAGAGGTGTTAGGCCACTGCCAATACCACATTATTTGACCCATTGCTACGGCTCCGCAACCAATGGGTTTATGATCACAATCACAGTCACTATCGTCAGAACTTGGAGCAAATTTATTAAAAGAAGGAGAACAACCGCCATTTCTATTTTCGTCTTGTGCCCATATTACTGTCCCCCTGTTAGTGGCTAATAAGTTAGTACTTGGAGTATACGTGTATTGTAAATCTTTCAATTTTGAAGAACGGCTATTTATAAGGCGGTTCCATTTTTCTTTTGCTTCTTTACTTTTTATTTTTTCTTCTTTAGCACGTAAAATTTGCATTTTGTAATTGTTTGTCCATTCCACAAAAGCATCGGGTTTTGGTATATTCGTATCAATAAATCCATCGTAAGAATAACCAATTACTGGAATCGTTGAGTTATCAGCAGAAACCATTACCCAACCTCCCTTTTTAAAAGAAATAATATAATAAACGATGATATCATTTTCTTTCTCTACTAAAACTTCACTAATAGTGGTTACCCTGTCAGGCTGTCTTTCGTTCATGAAGTTTTGTGCAACAGTAAGCGCCGTCTTTTTATCTATCTTGCTACCAAAAGTTGCATAGCTAGATATAAAACAAATTATTATAACAATAATAATATTTTTCATGGTTTATGCTATTTTTCAAGTTCTTGAACCCTTTGAGATAATTTTTCATTTTCTTTTTTGAGATCAATAACATAAAGAGTAAGTTCTTCTATTTTTCTTAAAAGAAGGTCATCCATTTCCCCCATGTTATATCCCTTTTCTTTAAACTCTTTGGCTGAAGGAACTTCAGGCAGGTGTTTATTCTCTTTTACAAACTTTTCAACTTCATCAAGCGATCGTAAAGTATAGTAATCTTCAAACACGTAATCAGAAGTCGGAACACTTTGTACCACAGTGACAGATTCACAAAGAATACCGCCGTTAACAGAAAGTTTATTTCCATCGGTTGGTGTTACACTATCCTCATATCTTGGCCACATACCAATTAATACTGTCCCGTCTTTTTGAAAGCTTATAGTATTTCCTTGTCCGCTTTCAGGCCTGAAATATAAATTTCCCGTAAAATCAGCATAAGTATTATAACAACAAGAAGCATTATGAATTATTAATTGACCTGTACTTGAATTCTCAGTTCCAAATCGTAATTGTTTGTCTGACGGCACTAATATATGTCCATTAACATGCAATTTCTCCTGGGGCGATGTCGTTCCTATACCTACGTTACCATTTGAGTTTAATATTGTTATTCTATTACTCCCATTGGTTTGTAAATTAAGGTTAGCTGTGCTATATGAGCTAAATGCACCACCAATTGACCATATAGGCTTATTAAATATAAACTTTGGCCTGTCGGTATAGATATGTGCCCAACCTGAATTAGCAGGCCCAATATCAATATATCCGTCATCTCCTG
>CAZWGG010000262.1:0-7404 GCA_964633305.1 uncultured Bacteroidales bacterium | reverse complement strand
AAAGAAAATTGTTATTAAAACAGATGAAAAAGGAACGTTGGAATTGCCTGAATTTCCTGATGGGAAAAAAATATCTACTAATGATTGGGCTGCAAAAATGCTTGAGAGCAAGTAAGGTTGTTTCGATTTACTATATTCTTAGATAGTAGGCTGTACCTAGGAATAATGCAACTGAGATTTTTTTTACAACCAATTAGTTAATTCCATATTCATAAAGCAGGTATTGTATAACCCTTTCAACTACTAAACCGTTTCCTACTTTAATATCTGATTCTCTATTTTTAACATAAACATTAAAATTAACGGTTAAACTATCAATTAGCCTAAAATAGTTTAGATAAAAAAATAAGTTATAATATTTGCTATTTATTCTTTATGATATGTATTTATTTTTAAAATATCTATTGTTTCAGTATTATCAAGTAAAATTATTGGAACCTCTTTTAAATTTTGAGGAGATATAAAGTATCCGTTTGTGGGTTACAAAGCTAGGAAGAAAGGCATTCTATTCTTCCAAATATTTCATTAACTTTGATTTATGAACTATAAAAAAAATGATATGCGAAAATCTAACTTTTTCAAACATTTTTTGTTTGTTTGCTGTTTTTTTGCAATAATAACACAGTGTAATCAACATAATAAAATAACCCATATGAAAGCCCCCGTAGCGAAAAAGATACCAAAAGAACTTGAAACTAATGATGATATCCGTGTTGATAATTACTATTGGCTAAACCAACGAAATAATCCTGAAGTAATAAATTACCTAAAACAGGAAAATGATTATCTGAATGCCGTAATGAGCGATACTAAAGAGCTTCAGGAAAAAATATACAACGAGATTATTGGAAGAATAAAGCAAGACGATAAGTCGGTACCTTATAAAGAAAATGGCTATTATTATTATACCCGTTTTGAAACGGGTAAAGAATACCCTATTTATTGCCGTAAAAAAGAATCGCTTGATGCAAAAGAAGAAGTTCTTCTTAACGTTAATGATATGGCTGAAGAATATGAATACTTCCAGGTAAAAGGTTTATCTGTGAGCCCGAACAACAGGTATCTGGCCTATGGTGTTGATACTTTGAGCCGCCGGCTTTATACCATTTATGTTAAAGACCTTACAACAGGGAAACTTTTTGACGAAAAAATCATCAATACAACGGGAGAGGCTGTTTGGGCCAATGATAATAAAACAATATTTTATGACCGAAAAAACACTGAAACCCTCCGTTCTGAAAAAATATACAGGCATATTATCAACTCCCCCCAAAAAAATGATATTGAAGTATTTTATGAAAAAGATGAAACCTTTTATACCTCTGTGTTTAAATCTAAATCGAAACAATACATTTTTATCGGATCATTCAGCACCCTATCTACAGAATACAGGTATATCAAAGCCGATAATCCTACAGAAAAGTTTTTGGTTTTCCAGCCCCGGGAAAAAAATCACGAATATTATGTATTTCACTATGGTGACCACTTTTACATACGCACAAACCTAAATGCTAAAAACTTTAAACTGGTAAAAACCCCGGTAAAAAATACATTCAAAGAAAATTGGATTGATATGATCCCTCACCGGGACAATGTACTTTTTGAAAATATTGAGATTTTTAACCGTTTTCTTGTAGCAGAAGAACGTAATAAAGGACTTATAAAGCTCCGGGTAATATCATGGAATAATGATACTGATTATTATATTGATTTTGGGGAAGAGGCTTATTCTGCACAAATATTTACTAACAGGGAATTTGATACCGATACCTTACGTTACGCCTATACATCATTCACAACCCCTTTCTCTATTTTTGATTATAATATGAATACCAGGGAAAAAGAACTGATGAAACAACAAGAAGTTGTAGGAGAGTATGAAGCATCAGATTATGAAGCAAAAAGGCTTTATGCAAAAGGCCGGGATGGTATAGACATTCCAATATCACTTGTAGGAAAAAAAGGCATCAAACTTGACGGATCAAATCCATTGTTACTTTATGGCTATGGATCATACGGTTACAGCATGGATGTTTATTTTTCATATTCACGCATAAGTTTACTGGAAAGAGGGTTTGTTTATGCGATTGCCCATATACGAGGTGGTGAAGAATTAGGCAGACAATGGTATGAAGATGGCAAACTACTCAAAAAGAAAAATACATTTACAGATTATATTGACTGTGCCGAGTACCTTATTAATGAAAACTATACAAACCCTGATAAGTTATTTGGTTATGGAGGAAGTGCTGGAGGATTATTAATGGGAGCAGTTATTAATATGCGGCCCGATTTGTTTAAAGGGGTAGTTGCCGCAATACCCTTTGTGGACGTTTTAACCACTATGCTCGACGAAACCATTCCTCTTACCACAGGTGAATACGATGAATGGGGCAATCCTAATGAAAAAAAATATTACGATTATATTAAATCTTACTCTCCTTATGACAATGTGGAAAAAAAAGATTATCCTAATCTGTTAGTCACTACCGGCCTGCACGATTCACAAGTGCAGTACTGGGAACCGGCTAAATGGGTAGCAAAAATGCGCGATATGAAAACAGACAACAACCTGCTGTTGCTTTACACCAATATGGGTGCCGGTCATAGTGGGGCTTCGGGAAGGTTCAGGGCATATAAAGAGATAGCATTGGAATATGCCTTCTTTCTCAAGTTGTTAGGGATATATGAATAATATTGATAATATGAAAAGCCACAAAAAAATTAAAACAAATAGGAGGTAATCTTCGAATAAATAGAATTTGTTATTTTATCGTTTTTTTTAATTTTGCCCCCGAAATAGAAACCTATAAAAAAGTATATTTTTTATGAAAATTGAACTTCGAAAAGATAGCTCCTATTCTTTACTTGTACCGACCAGCATGGGAGTTCGTATCAGCCCCTTAAACGGACAGCCTGTTCATTCCAGTGAAACGTTTAAACTACAGGCTACAAGTGCTGAAACCAACGTGGCAAGCGTTTCCTCATATCTCGGGCTTCCTGTTAAAGTGTTAACGAGCTTTGTAAAAGGCAGTCCTATTGCCCGGTTTATAAAAGACAATCTGGCAAACCGGCATATGGACTACGAAGGCAAGGAAGTAGAACAAGGAGGACCATGGGGGTACCGGCACCAATTTAATATTGCAGATAGCGGGTATGGTTCACGCGGCCCACGGGTACACAATGATAGGGCCGGAGAGGTAGGCAGAACACTAAATGTAAAAGATTTCGATCTGGATAGGATTTTTGGCAGAGAAGGTGTTCAAATTGTTCATCTGTCAGGATTAATAACGGCCTTGTCACCTGAAACAGGTACTTTCTGCCTTGAACTGGCAAAAGCTGCAAAGAAATACAGTACCCGAATTTCTTTTGACCTCAACTACCGGGCATCATTCTGGAAAAATCGTGAAAAAGAACTTCGTAAAATATTCCTAGAGATAGCAGAAATTTCTGATATTCTTGTTGGAAACGAAGAAGATTTTCAGCTTTGTTTAGGAATTGAAGGACCAGAAGCAGGAGGAAAGGATATTACTGCCAAAATAGATAGTTTCAAAGTCATGATCAACAGGGTCAAAGAAAGATTTCCTAATGCTTCAGTTTTTGCCACCACACTACGCCAGGTTATTAACACAAACAGTCATTTATGGGGAGCAATAATGTCGGAAGGTGAAAACTGGCATGTTGTTGAACCCCGTGAAATTAATGTACTCGACCGAATAGGTGGTGGCGATGGTTTTGTTGGAGGCATGCTTTACGCTATTTTAAAAGAATGGGAACCCAAAAAATGGATCGAGTTTGGATGGGCTAGCGGGGCATTGGCAACAACACTTTTGACTGATTATGCCCAGCCTGCTGATGAAGAACAGGTTTGGAGTATATGGGAAGGTAATGCACGAGTAAAACGATAATACTAATACATTCTTGAGGCGTTATAAACCGTTTAACCTTGCAATTCTTTGTATGCAACTTCCATTAATATATAAAAGACCTGGCCTTCGGTAGCTGTTCCCGGATGATCGAATTCCGGTGATCCGCAAACGCCTTGTACCAACCCCAGCTCATCAACTTTTGAATGAGCTGCAGCACGCATCTTATCTGCTTTTTCTTTGTAGCTTTTATCTATCCATCCTCCTTTTATTCCCCGGTAAATAGAATAAGCTATCATCTGTGAAAGATTTGTTTCAACAAAAGATGACGGATCATCAACAATATTATGGAACAACCCATCTTCCCTTATATGGGCCAAACATCCATCTATAATGTCTTTTACATAACTGACAAGCTCTTGTTTTTCGGCTTGCATGGAATCGGGCAAAGCCCGGATTACCCTTGATAAACCAGCTGCAGACCAGCCATTTCCTACTCCCCAATAATCTTTACGGACAAATTCCTTCTTTTCACAATCCCACATATGGGATAATAACTTTTTGTCGGTATTCCAAAGGCACGTCTTGGCTCCATTTATTTGTTTTATTGCTTCTTTGTATTTTCCTGCTGCAGCCAGGAAAGGGGGTAACATATAAGTAATATCACTCCAAATTTGGGGAACATTTGTAAAATGATATATAATTCCTTCGCTCGTCCTTGGTGCCTTATTTAAAATATAGTTCAACAATTTATTAAATCGGTTCATCAAAACCCTGTCCCCGGTCTTTTTTGCTGCCCATAATATAGCTTCACCCGGTGATGCTGCATCACTTAAAGCAAATTCTTCACCAAGCATTGCCACACGCCCATCTTCAGACTGACGCAGAACAGCATCTTTTGCCATTAAGATTACCAGTTCCTCCTCTCCCAGTTCAAGCATAGCCTGCATAGCCACACCCTGTTCCCATGTAGCACGTTGCATGGTAAACATGGCTAGCATTACTTTTTCCAATGCACTTTTATTTTCAAATAAATCATCTTTTTTTGAATCCGGGGAAATACATCTATTTATAAGAGGAGCAGAAATACCCATAGTTAACCCAGCTATAGGCATATTCAATAAAAAATTACGTCTCTTCATAATTTTTTCTAATTCGTATCATAAAATCTCAATAACTCAATTATATCTTCTTCCTTTTTAGGGTTTATTTTATTTTCATTAATAAATGTTATAATTTTTTCATCGGATTGAAACTGTTTTAATAATTTTCTGCGTGTATTTTCCAATTTAATCAAATTTCCTTTCATAAACGCGTAATACGTTTTATGTAATACAATCTCATCATCCCTATCTCCAACATCTAATGCCACATTATAGTTTGCTCTTTTTATTTTAGTAGAATAATGACATAACAAAGAAGAATTGGTATTGTATAAAATTTTTAAAAACCCGTCAGGGTTCTCAACATTTATTGCTTTCTTAGTAATAAATGTATCCGCATTTAGTTTTAATACAACACTGTAAACTTGATTAGCGTTAAATACTTTAACTTGATCGTTATCCTTTATTTCTAACAAATTGTTCTTTATATCTAATTTTGTAAGTTGATCTTTCATTACTGAGCCATCTTCTGAAAATACAATATCTGCTAGCACCCAATCTTTATACAGATAATTTGTCCCTTTTAAGGTAGATTCGTATTTAATTTCACGAATTGTTGAACCAACAGTAATCTTACTTGCAAATGGATTTTGCGAATTTCCATTGCTTACATAAACTGGAATCTGACAGAAAACCGATCCTGGAATAAGCAACCCAACCAGTAGAGAAATTTTTAATGTTTGTTTCATTTTTCTATTATTTTTAAGAAATAATTGATTTATAAACTATTAGTATAATTAAATAGTCTATTACATATTTTGAGGTTAAATTTACATTTTTCTTCTTATTAGAATTATGTTTATCTCAAAAAAATCCGAAACAACTCCATTACAACCTGTTTTAATTTATTTTTGCCATTTTAAATCAATAAACATATTTTTATAATATGTTAAAACTTTTACTATATAATATTTTTATTTTCTTCATATTGAATACTATTCAAGCCCAACGTTATAATTTTAAAAATTATTCTGTTGCCAATGGATTAACACAATCGGAAATTTTTGCTATTTGTGAAGACAAAAGGGGTATCCTTTGGATGGGTTCGGCAGGAGGAGGAATTATAAAATTTGATGGATATACATTTACTAGTTACAGGGAAGAAGACGGTTTATTAAATGGTTTTGTTCATTCAATATTTGAAGACGATAAGGGAATAATATGGATTGGAACCGAAGAAGGAGTAAATAAATATGATGGTTTTTCATTTAGTAAAATAAATGACGCAACCAACTTGGGAAAATCATTTATCAGAACTATTATACAAGACAAATCGAACAACCTTTGGTTTGGAACAGAAAATAACGGGCTATTCATTTATAATGACTCTGTTGTCACCCATTTTTCCACTAATGAAGGTTTACCACATAATAAAATCTATTGCTTGTATGAAGCTAAAGACTCCAGTATTTGGGTTGGTACAGAAAAAGGAGTATGCAAGTTTCAAAAACAACATTTAACATGTTATTCAAAAAGAGACGGATTATCTTCCAATATTATACGCGGTATTTGTGATGATTTGGATGGGAAATTATGGTTTGCAACATACGGGGGAGGTGTTAATTGTTTAACTGATACTGGTTTTATTCATTACACTGTTGAAAAAGGATTAAGCCATAATAAAGTATTTACTGCATTTAATGATGGAAAAGGAAATTTATGGTTTGGAACAGCAAAGGGTATTTCAAAGTATAACGGGACCTCATTTAAAAATTATTATGAAAGTAATGGTTTATCAAGTGATATAATATTATGTATTAACAAAGATTCCTTTGGTGATATATGGTTTGGTACATCCGGAGGAGGAATAAGCAGGCTGGATAATGAACGTTTTATCCATTTTATGGAAAATGAAAAAATGGGACGCCAGGTTTATGCTATCGTACAGGCACCTAATGGTAATATGCTTATGGGAACATCAAAAGGGGGCGTAACCGTATTTGATGGCAATGACTATTCATTATTGCGAGGAATAAGGGGATTTACCGATTCAAGAGTAAGGGTCCTTTTTTATTCTCCCGACAGCACTTTGTGGATTGGAACACTCGGTGATGGAGTATATAAATTTGATAACAACGGATTTAAACATTATAGTTACCTCAATGGATTGGCAAGTAATAATATTACAGGTTTCACCAGTGATAGCACAGGAAATATATGGATATCAACTATGGATAGCGGAATTTGTATATTCCACCGTGATTCGAATATGTTCCAAACCTATACAGAAAATAACGGTTTAGGAAGTAACAATATATATTCAATTATAGCTGACAGGTTAGGCAACACCTGGATTGGTACAGAAAATGGAATTTTAAATAAACTTACTGTTTCAAAAATTGATTCTTCTCTACTTATAAAAACTTATACCAAAA
>CAZWGG010000261.1:0-7416 GCA_964633305.1 uncultured Bacteroidales bacterium | reverse complement strand
AGTGCATTTATCATTATACAACTTGGTGTGGCAATGCTATATCTTTATGGCAAAAAAAGAAATCTTAAAGCAATATCTTCCTATTTAGGCACCGGCGACCTGTTGTTCTTTTTTTTGCTTTGCCTGGTTTTTTCACCGGCTAATTTTATCGTTTTTAACCTGGCAAGCCTCATGTTGGCACTTCTTGTTTTTGGTCTGTGCAAGGCTGCCGGGTATACCGGAAAGCAAATTCCTCTTGCGGGGTTCCAGGCCCTTTGCCTTATAGGGATTATGATTACAGACTATTTTTCAAACCATATTAGTTTATATAATGATGAGCTGATTGTAACCTTGCTTTTATAGAATAATTTATATTTTGGAAATCAATATAAAAAAAGCCACGAATCCACGAATGAAATAAAAAGTGACAGATGTAATTTATAAAGATGAAAGTTATAAAATGCTTGGAATATGTATGGATGTCCATAATAATCTTGGCACCGGTTTTCTTGAGATTGTATATAAAGAGGCGTTGGAATATGAATTTAGGAAAGCAAAAATTTCATTTGAACGGGAAAAAGAATATTTGATAAATTATAAGGGAATAGTTCTTACTCATAAATTTTATGCCGATTTTGTAGTGTTCAACAAAATTATTTTGGAAATAAAGGCTGTTTCATCAATAGAAGATAAGTTTATAGCCCAGGCTATCAATTATTTGAAGGTATCACAAAATAAACTTGCACTAATTGTTAACTTTGGAGGATTAAAATTGAATTATAAACGAATTATTAAATAAACACAAATAAAGTGAAGCAAAGCTTCACAACTGTTTTCGCCATATTTATGGCGAAGCACGAATCTTAATTTTAACATAATAAGCAAAGAAAAACTTAATTCGTGGATTCGTGGCTATCCTTTTTTTATTACAGCCGGAGGTTGCGGTATTAATTGTGCAAAATTTTGTTCTTAAAATAACAAGGCAATTGGTTTTGCGTATATCACATAAAATTACAAGGAGATTAACTATATGTTAACAAGGCTTGAAAATTTTTTCATAGCGAAGCATAAAGTAACTTTTAGAGTTTGACCCAAATCATCCAAATGACAGAAAATGAATATATAAACATACCAACCACCCTGCAACAGATCATTACTGCTGAACAGGCATGGCATTATTCCATTATTCCGAAGACCGAAAACAACGGCCTGGTCGAATTTTTTATCGACAACCGGAAGGATAAAGAAAGCGTGGCTGAAGAGCTCGAACTGATATTTGGCAAGACAATAACACTTTTTCCCGAGGATACAGGTCTTATTAACAAGTCGCTTGGCAAATATTACCGTAAAGCAAACAAGCAACGGCAATCGGGAAACCTGTTGGTTAACGGCAACTATTCCGATGATTTTCTTATTAAGCTAATTTCAGAGGCTAACTCGATAGGAAGCAGCGATATACATATTGAAAGCTACGAAGAGAAATGCCGCATCCGCATGCGCCTTGATGGCAAGCTGGTGGAACGCTACGTGCTTAACCGTGACGACTATCCTGCACTCATTAATAAAATAAAAATTAAATCAAACCTTGATATTGCCGAAAAACGGCTTCCCCAGGATGGCAGGATATTTTTCCATTCAGGAGCCGATAAATTCGATATCAGGGTATCGGTACTTCCTACCCTGTATGGCGAAAAAGTGGTTATGCGGCTATTGAGCAAAGATGCTACCAACATCGAAATCACCGAACTCGGATTCACTAACAGGCAACTTCTTGATTACCGCGAAGCAATACGCAAACCTCATGGTATTATTCTCATAAGTGGCCCTACCGGCTCGGGAAAAACCACTACGCTTTATGCTACCTTAAAAATTCTTAACCAGGAAACATCTAATATTCTCACCATAGAAGACCCTATTGAATATACGCTTGAAGGCATTAACCAGGTACAATTAAAAGAAAGTATCGGGCTTACTTTTGCCAGTGCATTACGGACATTCCTTAGGCAGGACCCTGATATTATTATGCTGGGAGAAATAAGGGACAATGAAACTGCACAAATGGCTGTTCGTGCTGCTCTTACCGGTCACCTTGTATTGTCTACCATACATACTAATTCGGCATGGGGAACTATCTCAAGGCTTATTGACATGGAAGTGCCTCCGTACCTGGCAGCAGGAACCCTCATCCTTAGTGCGGCCCAACGGCTCGTCAGGCTACTTTGTCCTGCCTGTAAAGAAAAGACAGAAGTTAACACAAAACTGTTTCCGCGAAGTTTCAGCCCTTATCGCCAGCTTACCCATCACTACCTCCCAAAAGGGTGCACAGAATGTTATTTTACCGGGTACAAAGGCCGCAGGGCTATTTTTGAGGTAATACCTATTGATGAAGATTTTTCAGAAAAAATAAAAAATGTTCAATTGGATGCTGCACGTGTACTAAAAAACAAAGACATAAAGCTGCTCCCGGAAACAGCATTTGAAATGTTTGAACGCGGTGAAACATCTATGGAAGAGATATATTCGATTTTACTAAATGCATAATAGTTGTCACCATCTCAGTTTCTTATAACTGTTATTAATATAGTATATTTGTTCTCAAAATATGGAAAAAATGGCATTAGGAAAACAAGGATTTATTGCATTCTGCTTTATTTTTTTATTCACATCGGCTGCATTTACGCAAGATAAATACAAGCTTCTTGAAGACACTTTACAAAAAGTTAGTGCAAATATTCCTGCGCTGGAAGAAAAAGTAAACATTTCGGTCACCAATGTTTCGTTACAGGAATTCTTAAGGGGGGTGGCCAAAAATTCGGGGTTAAACATCGATGTTTCTCCCGATCTGAATTATATGGTTATCAATAACTTCTCGGGGGTAAAAGTAAAAGATATTCTTGTATTCATTTGCCGGCAATATGACCTTGACCTGAGGATTATAGGCAACATCATTACTGTGTACAAAGAACAGCAGCCCGAAGTATTTGCACCGGAAAAACTTTCAATACGGTATGATTCTGTCCGAAACCTGTTTACCCTTGATTACAGGAATGAGAACCTGGGTACAGTAGCCAAGGAAATTACACGGTTAACAGGTAACAACATAATACTTGCCCCGGGCTTAAGTGAAAGAACAGTAACCGGGTATATCCAGAATATGCCGTTTGAAAATGCCCTCAACATGTTTATGTTTGCAAACAACCTGAAACAAACACATACCGATGATAATTTTTACCTGGTTGAAGAAATCAATCAGCCCAAGCAGGAAATCCAACAACAACGTGATCCGAAAAATTCCCGGTCACGGCGAAACCAGCAAAACACAAGGGAAGGAGAAGAATATGAATTAAATATAATACCTCTTGGTCCGGACAGTTTCAAAGTTGTTGCAGTTAATGCACCTATAGCGGAAATTATTGATGAACTTTCAGTCAAAGCAAATAAGAATTATTATATTTCCAGCCCAATGGAAGAATCTGCAACATTAAAAGTTGAAGGTTCTGGGTTTGACGAAATTATTAACAACATGCTGAATGGAACAAAATACTCTTGTAAGAAATCAGGAAATATTTACGTTTTGGGTGAAGGACAAACACCCGGACTAAAAGAACATGCAGTAGTCCAACTCCAAAACCGTACCATTGATAAAATGGTTGAGTTCCTTCCTCAGAACCTTCTTAAAGATGTGGAAATTGTAGAATTTCCCGACCTCAACAGCCTGCTTGTATCAGGTTCACCTGCAAATGTAAGGAGTGTGGAAGAATTTGTAAAAAAACTTGATAAAATTGTACCGGTAATTCTCATAGAAGTTATAATTGTAGATATCAGCCGTAAATTTACACTAACTACCGGGGTTAATGCCGGATTTGGAAATGCCCCAATTGAATCGGCGGGAAATATTTTCCCCGATGTAAATGTAACAATAGGCGCCGATGCTTTCAATGAATTTTTGAAAAAAAACAATCATTTCGGGATTAAAAACATGGGCAATGTTGCCCCAAACTTCTACCTTACCCTTAAAGCGCTTGAAGAACAGGGGTTATTAAATATCCGTTCTACCCCTAAGCTTTCTACACTTAATGGCCATGAAGCCACACTTACCATTGGTAATACCGAATATTACCTCGAGGAGCAAAGTAACCTCATAGGTACCCAAAACCCGGTTGAAAGCCGTTCACAAGTATATAAATCGTTAAATGCAGAATTATCTATTGTTATTAAGCCTATAGTTTCGGGCGATGACCAAATCACCTTGTCCATTGAAGTCAACCAATCGGATTTTACAGACAGGATATCACCAACGGCCCCACCCGGAACTGTTTCAAGAAACTTCAAATCGGAAATAAGGGTAAAAAACCAGGAGATGATATTGCTGGGCGGACTTGAAGAAAAAAGGATAACCAACACGGCTTCGGGCACTCCATTTCTTTCAAGGATACCGGTAATTAGATGGTTCTTCGGAAGCAGGACAAAGGAAGATACAAAAGCAAAGCTAAATGTTTTTATTCGACCGACCATAATTGGCTAACCATTGAAAACAACAATTGAAAATATTGCCTTGTTAAAAGGAAATTTCGTGGCCGGAATTGATCTTACCATTGCCGAAGATGGTAGTTATGATATGGGCCTGGTCATATTAAAAAAGAAAAAAACAAGTGTTGAGACCATTGCAAAAACTTCGGGAATACAAACCATTGCTAATTTGCACACCTATTTAAAAAAGCAGGTGCCAGTTGTTTTGAGTGTAACAGGAAAGGGAATTATTCATAAAAATACGGGCAACGTGAACGATGATTCTTTGTTATACCAGGTTTTGCCCAATGCTAAACCCAATCTGTTTTATGTACAGAAATATCCTGTTTCCGAAACAAATATTATTGTTAGTATTTCCAGGAAGGAATGGATGGAAAGCATTATAAGTGAATTCAGGGAGGAAGGATTTATAATACTGGCAACCGTTCTGGGCCCTGTTAACCTTGATAATATCATTCAATGGCTGGGCAATGCTGAAAGCCTGCAAACGAAATATTTCAAGCTAAGTTTTGAAAACAAAAAAATATCAGGCTTTGAAAAGCACAAAGACAGCAAGCATAGCGCGGTTTTATCACTAAATAATGAAGAATATACAACAGACCAGGTTATTCCTTATGCCAATGCCTTATCATTTTTTTTGCCAGATAATGCAGGCTATGAATATATTGGAAACAGCCCAGATTCAGACAAAGGAACGTTCGTATATAAAAACGCCCTGAAGGTTAGCGGGTGGGGAATGCTAGTTATTGTTTTTATGTTGTTGCTCATAAACTACCTTTTTTTCGAACATTTCAGGTCAAATCGTGATGAGTTAAAATTAGAGCTGGGATTTAATTCGGGATTGATAGAAAAAATGGGAAAACTACAAAGTGAGCTCGACCTTAGGAAAGAGATGTTTGAAAAAAGCGGCCTGCTTAATGTATCCAGGCTATCATTTTATGCCGATAGGATTGCAATGGGCGTTCCGCGCGGAATCATTCTTAACCGCATGAATATTAATCCGGTGGCAGATAAAATTAGAAAAAGCGAACAAATACTATTCAGTAATGCCTATATTGAAATTGAAGGAACCACTAAATTGAGCAGTCTTGTAAATGACTGGATAAAAAAGCTGAGAAAGGAGAGCTGGATTAGTGATGTAAAATCTGTGGAATACAACCAGGAAAGTTTTTCAGAGCCTGGTGAATTTAAACTGGCTATTGAAGTAAAGAACTGATATGTTGGAAAAATTAACCTATAAACAAAAATTTTATTTGGCAATAGCTGGATTTTTAATCAGCCTTGTACTGGTATATAGTATTGCCATTAAAGGCACACTGGCGATTAAAAAAGAATGCAAAGAGTTGAAATACAAAATTATGCAGGTTGAGAATGCCCCTGTAAAAGTTGCCTCGCTTGAAAGAGAAATTGCAAAACTGGAAGGGTTAATGAGTAATGTTAACAGTGAGTTATCTGTAAATGAAAAACTTCTGGAGGTAACAGCCCGTTTTGCAGAACGAAACAGGCTTGTATTAAAAGAATTTCCGGAAACACACACATATACAAAACAAGATTATTCTATTTACACCGATGCAATAACCCTTGAAGGAGGATTTATTAATCTGCTGAGGTTACTTTATTTGATTGAGACCGAAAAATCCTATGGCCGGGTTAGTTCGGTTGACTTTTATTCATATCTTGATAAACGAAAAAAAACATACAACTTAAATATGATTATTTATGTACAGAATATTCAACATATTTCGGACAAGGCACCTCATTAATGTCTTTACTATATTGGCATTGCTGATTTTTTGGAAGTGCAGCGATTTTCTTGAAGATGACCTTGAAGATAGTGAGGTTTTCCTGTTAGCCCCGGCAGACAGTGCGATAACGGCACTATCTAACCATACCTTTTTGTGGGAACCTGTTAAAGATGCTTCGGGGTATAACCTGCAAATTGTTTCTCCCTCGTTTACTTCTATTCAGCAGATTGTGCTGGATACTAATATATCAGGTAATCAATTCCAGGTTACATTATCACCCGGTGAATACCAGTGGGGAGTGGTTGCCTATAATTCTTCAAGCAGTACGCTGCAGTATTATTTTACCCTTACTATTGACACATCAGGGTTATTAACCGGTGAACAGGTTGTTTTATTGTCTCCTCCGAATAACCAAAATACAAACGAGACAAATATACGGTTCAAGTGGGAAAAGAATCCCAAAGCTACCAGTTACTATTTTGAATTAAAAAAAGTTACAGGTGAACATGTTTCTTCAGAGGTGTTATATACCGATTCGGTACTTCTTGACATTTCAGAAGGAGCATATATTTGGGGTATTCAGGCATTAAATGATATTTCATCATCTTTATTAACAAAACATACCCTGGTTGTAGACACTATGGCGCCGCTTGTGCCACGGTTATTGTTACCAGGTGATACAGATACAATCACACAAATGCCCTTTACCTTAAGCTGGGAACGACAGGGTACTTCAACTGCAATGGTAACAGACAGTGTTTTAATAGCCACTGACAGTCTGTTTACTTCTGTAGTAAACTTCATTGAAACCGGGAGCACTTCTTTTACCGTATTGGATGAAGATAATGGTATTTATTTCTGGAAAGTCAAGTCGGTGGATAAAGCCGGTAACAATAGTGATTATTCGCATTTCAGACAATACACTATAGACAAGTGAAACGATAATGAAGAATAAAAAACTGCAATATATCCTTCTCCCTTTAGTAATACTAATTTGGGGATTAATTTTTTATAAAATATTTTCCAATATGCATGGAAATAAAGACATCTATTCAATAAAAAATTATACGTTATCAACTGCTGCAAATGATACTATACCAGATACATTTGAATTAATAGCCAACTATCGCGATCCTTTTCGAAGAACGGTTACAACGCAACC
>CAZWGG010000260.1:0-7424 GCA_964633305.1 uncultured Bacteroidales bacterium | reverse complement strand
ATGTTAGTATAATATATAATTTCGCTTGAACTCAGATTTTCATAGCCAGGAAAAGTATCTACATCAATTACTTGAGTAATCTCTTTTAATACATCTTTATTAATTTTGACATTTCCATTATTCATATAGTTAGCCAGAATCTGATAAATTTCAGTATACGAAGATGCTTTTTCAATTTGTGTTTTGAACTCGCCTATATCATTAAAAATTGAAAATATAAACTCTTTTTCTTTATTAGGAGAATCAAGATAAAAGCCCCTCCAATTTTCTTTATATGTTGGGGCAATAGAATTAATTAACCCTAAAAACTTAATCTCTTTTCCTTTATTTTCTAACCTTTTAGCAATTTCATACGCAATCATCCCCCCAATACACCAACCGCAAATTAAATAAGGTCCTTCAGGCTGTATTCTTTCGATTTTGCTTAAATATTTTTTTGCAATTTCTTCAATCGTTACTACTTTCGGTGCAAGATTTTTCAACCTATCTGCCCTAATCCCCCAACTGTTATATTTCTTATTAATGCGTTTAGACAATTCAAGGTACACCTCGCTTTCACCACTACCGGCATGAATAAAGAAAATATGACTATTTTTATCTTTCCCTTTGTTTAAAAGGAACACGTTTTCATCAATAAATAACTGGTTGTCACCATCATCACGATTAATAACTTCCGAAAGCTGTTTAATTGTTGGATTACTGAATATTTGGGTAATTGACAGGTTTGAGCCGAACTCTTTGTTTATTAAATAAGTTAGTTTTGATGCTTTAAGTGAATGTCCTCCTATTTCAAAAAAGTTTTTATTAATACTAATTATATCTTCGCGAATAGAGAGAATCTCTGACCATATTTTTGCTAACGTTTTTTGTTTACTATTAGTAGGTGCTTTATGCGTTTCTTCCATTTCAAAATTTGGTCCGGGAAGTGCATTTCTGTTTATTTTGCCACTTTTGTTTAGTGGAAGCTTTTCTAGCCGGATAAAAAAATCAGGGGCCATATATGGAGGTAACTTTTCTAATAATTGTTTTCTTAAATTAAGTTCGCTTATTTTCTTATCGCTTACAATATAAGCACATAAGTATTTTTCTCCCTGATCAGTCTCCCGAATGGTAACAACTGTATCATTTATACTTTCTAATTGATATATTTTATTTTCTATCTCACCTAGTTCAATCCTAAATCCCCTTACTTTTACCTGATGGTCAATTCTTCCAAGAAAGTCGATATTTCCATCCTGTTTCCATTTAGTAAGGTCTCCTGTTTTATAGAATGTTCCACATGCATTATTATACTTGAATTTCTGACTCGTCAGTTCCGGATTATTTAAATAACCAATAGCCAGTCCTTCTCCTGCAATACACAACTCGCCTGTTACTCCCACAGGTTGCATATTCTCATATTTATCTAAAATATACAATGATACATTGCTCATAGGTTTTCCGATAGATATGCTCTCAAATCCGTCCCAATGTTTTAAAGAGTAGTAACTGGCATATACAGTAGCTTCTGTTGGACCGTAAATATTTTCTATTGTAATGTTCGTATTGAGATTGTTAAATTTTCTTATGGTTTCTGTTGGAACCGCTTCGCCAGCCAGGAAAATGTATTTGAGTGAATGTAACTCATTTGAGATATTTCTATTTAAATATTCCAGAAATGCATTAAACATTGATGGCACAAAATTGATATGAGTAATATTGTCTTTTTTAATGGCATCGATTATTGCTTCTGGGTCTTTTTCATCACCTGAATCAAGGATAAATAGTTTTCCTTCTCCAATGATCCATCCAAAAATTTCAGTTACTGAAACATCAAAAAGAAATGATGTTTTAAACATGTATGTGTCATTACTTTTGAAAGGGTATTTTTGGTCAAGATCTTGTATAATGTTTACTACTGCTGAATGTTTTATAAGCACACCTTTAGGTAGTCCCGTAGAACCCGAAGTATACAACATGTAAATAATGTCATCTATATGCGAATCAGAATCTAAGTTTGAAATATCACCGGGATGATAATTACGATTAGTAATATTAATGAATTCACACTCTTCAGTCACATTTTTACATGATGCAAAATTTGTTACAATTAATTTTATTCGGCTGTCTCTAATAATAAATGATATTCTCTCATTAGGATAACTGGTATCAATAGGTAAATATGCACCCCCGGCTTTAAGAATTCCAAAAATTCCAATTAACATTTCAATAGACCTATTCATATATATTCCAACTAATACATTCCTTTTTACTCCTTTAGCGATTAGTATTCCGGCAAGTTGATTTGAAATATTATTCAATTCATCATATGTTAAAAATCTATGATTTTCAACAAAAGCAATTCTACTACCTTTCTCTTTCGCCTTATCTTCGAAAATTTTTATGATTGGTTTTTGAAATTGAAAATTCTTTTTCGTGTTATTAAATTCCTGTAAGATTTTTTTCTTTTCTTCCTCAGGTATTAAACTGATACTCGGGATTTCAATATGTTTATTTTTAACAATTTGTTCTAGAATCTTTTTATAAAAACTAATAAACCTTTTGATCGTTTCAGTCTTAAAAAGACTCGTTGCATACTCAAATGAAAAATAGAGTTTATCACCTAAATCATTACAATCAAGTGTTAGGTCAAACTTCGATGTTTTATCTAAAAAATGATATGGTTTAAGAACCAGGTTATTAATTTTATATTCAACATTTTTGAAACTATTATATACAAACATAGTATTGAATAGCGGGTTATTACCGGTATTTCCGGAAATTCCCAAATCATTTATAAGACTATCATAAGGATAATCCTGGTTCTCGTAAGCTTTTATTAACGTATTACTGGTTTCTTTCATAAAATCATTAAACGAAACATCACCTGAAACATAACTCCTTATAGCTAAAGTGTTTACAAACATCCCGATTACTTTATCAAAACCAGACATTGGTCTTCCTGCTACAACTGTTCCTAATACAATATCTTCTTGATTTGATATTTTTGATAAAAAGATATAGTATGCAGAAAGAAAGATCATATTTGCCGTAACAGAATTTTCCATTGCAATTTTTCTAATTGCATTTTCATGGTCTCTATCTAATACAAAATCTATTTTACTTCCCTCAAAACTTTGAATACGCGGCCTAGCGAAGTCATAGGGCAAAATTAGGTTTTGTGTTTCAGTACTAAATTCGTTTAACCAAAACTTTTTCTTATCCTGTAATTTAGCTTTATAAATTTTACTGTTCTGCCATTCTGAAAAATCTTTATATTGAAATTCAATTTCAGGAAGTTCGTTACCGACATATAGATCAATTAATTCATTAAGAAATATTTGCGTAGAAATACCGTCGGTTATAATATGATGAATGTCAATTACAAGCAGGTTAATATTTGCATCTATTTTTACCAATCCGGCATTTATAAAAGGTGGTTTTGATAAATCGAAAGATTTTATGATTTTGTTAAGAATCTCGAATTCATGTTCTTTGTTTCTTGCTTCAAAATATTCTAATTCAAAATTAACCCGATCTTGAATTTTTTGTTTTGGTTCCCCATCAACAATAATGATAGAAGTTCTAAATATTTCATGCCTGTTTAAAATAGTTTTAATTGAATTTTCCAGCTTAATTCTGTCTGTTGTTCCTTCTAGTGATACAATGTGGCGTTCATTGTATGCTAGGTTTTTTCTATCAAACTCATATAAAAAGAACAATCTGCGCTGTGCGGCTGTAAGTTCAAAGTATTCTTTTTTCTCACATTTATTAAATTTATCTTTTTTATCATATTTTTGACTTTCTATATACCGGGTTAATTCCCTAATTGTAGGTTTTTCAAAAAAAATTTTTAGGGGTATTTTTATATTACAAGCATCATTAATTTTTGAACTAATAATCATTGTCTTTAACGAATCACCTCCTAATTCAAAAAAATTATCATCAATACCTATTTTTTCATATCCAAAAAAGTTACTCCAAATAGCGCATAATGTTTTTTCAACTTTACTTTCAGAACTAACATATTTTGAACTCAATTTAGGTCTTTTGCTTAACTTG
Source organism: uncultured Bacteroidales bacterium (assembly GCA_964633305.1). Taxonomy (GTDB): domain Bacteria; phylum Bacteroidota; class Bacteroidia; order Bacteroidales; family UBA10428; genus CAZWGG01. Next base: position 3,383 of record CAZWGG010000260.1, on the reverse strand, counting down.
CTTGTTTTATTTACTTCCCTTTTATAATTTTCAGATCGTGCCTTATTTTCAATTTGTTTATCACTTCTATACTGTTCAAGACGGCTTTGAATGTTTTGTTCCGTGATTATAATTCGAGGGAATTTATAATTAAGATACCTGCTGAATGCTTCAATTCCTTCTTCTTTAATAAACCCGTCTCTAAGCTCATTTCCTGTATTTTTTAAATGTTCTTGTTCAATCTTTATTGACATACCTGTATTCTTCCATCTTCCCCAGTTAATAGAAGAATAGTATTTACCATTAAGCCCCGACATATAATTCGCGAATGTATCCTGAAAAGTATTTGCCGCACAATATCCAATCTTACCTACTGATGCCAGGTATGAGTTTACTGATGAACATAATATAAAGAAGTCAAAATCAATTTTAAGTTTTTGTATTATTTTATGTAGTATCAGTGTACCATGTACTTTAGCAGTTAGCTCCTGTTTCAATTTTTCTATTGTTTGAAGATGAATTACTCCCCCATCCGGAATTCCAGCCGAGTGAATAATTCCATTAATTGCTCCTGAGTTTTTATAAATGGAGCTAATGACCTTCTTCATTGTATCATAATCCGTAATGTCTGCGCTAATTATTTCTACCTTGCTCCCACTCTTTTCAATTTCATTTATGGTTACTATTTTATTTAAATGATTTTTATCGTTAGTAGAGCTATTGCTTAGCATCTCACTCCATTGAGCTCTTTCTGGAAAAACCGATCGTCCTAATAATACGAATTTTGCCCTTATATTAGCTGATAAATATTTTAATAACTCAAACCCTATTCCACTCAGTCCACCAATAATTAAATATACGCCGTTATCTTTTATTAAAGGCGACATTTTAGTTTTCTTATCAATTTTTATTTGTGAAAATTTTTGTACCCAACGATAATTTTTACGAAATGCCACAACGGGTTCTTTTGTGTCAAGCATAAATTCATTAAATAATTGATTTAGTAAATCATACCTTGCTTGCTTGAAGTCATCGTTTATATCAATATCAATAAGTTCGCAGTTCAAATTGTCGTACTCAACTTTCGTAATCCTGGAAGGACTGTTAAGCATTGCTTTTTCAGGATACAGCAGATCGTCGCCTATAACATCTGCCGAATTATTTGTTATTACATTTATCTTAGTTTTTCCTTTAAGGCTTACATTTCCTGCGGTTTGTATAAGTAAAACTACACTATATAATCCTTTACTAAGATAGAATTCAAGTTGTTCCGGCATATCGTCTTTTCTTGAATAAACTGACCAGGCATGTACTATTTGCAACGGTAATGAATTGCCAATGTTCTCATGCATAAATAAAAGTTTATAATCATTTAAATTCGTGGGATTTATGTAATAGCAGTCATCTGATTTTTTATAGAACTCACTTCCTATATAAACTTTATATACTTTATTGTTACCATTAGAAATTCTTTCTAAGATACTTTTGCAAATCTCATTTTCTTCCAAGAAAAACACCCAACTCTTTTTTAAATCATTCTTTTCTTCAACAAGGTCAAGGACAGGGAAGGAACGTTCCCATGATGGAATATAAAACCAGTCAGAAATTTCATTTTGACGTAGGAAGACATCCTTGGTAATTAAATCGTCGATTAACTTTTTAACACTTCCTTCACTAAAAAATTCTTGATAATCAAAAGGATATGTGGGTAATTGAATACGAAATCTTTCTTCTCCATTATATATTTTTTCCCAATCTATAGAAACTCCATTTCCCCACAAGGCACCTAACCTATCCATTAAATAATACAGATCAGAAATTTTATCGTCATTTTTATGCCGTAACAGGTTAATTATTAAGTGACCATCTTTTTTGTTTTTGTTCTGGTTAACAAATAAAGGTAACCCTTTGTCAGAACCTATTTGTATAAATATTGAATTATCATATTTTAGTAATTGTTCAATTCCTTTGCTAAAACGTATTGTTTTAACAATATGATCTGCCCAATAATTAGGATCTGTAGCTTCGTCTGCAGTTATATTTTCCCCGCTTAACCCGGATATGTAAGGTATTTTTGGCGGATTCAGTTTAATCATGCTCACTGCATCCTTAAATTCTTCAACAATTGGCTGAAGAATTTTCGAATGACTTGGACGGGGAAAGTTTATTCTTAAGCATTGAACATTTCTTTTTTGCAAGAGAGACTGTAACTCATCAATATCTTTATTTAACCCGGAAGCAATACAAAGTGATGAAGAATTAACTGCAGCAAGAGAGACTGACCCTTTCAACAAAGGAGATAATTCTTTTTCTGAAAGGTTAACACTAAGCATTGAACCATCAGGCATCTTTTTCATTAACGTAGCTCTTAGAACAACCAGTTTCAAAGCATCTTCCAAAGAAAATACGCCAGATAAACAAGCAACCATATATTCGCCAAAACTATGGCCAATCATAACAAAAGGCTTTATTCCCAATGCCATAACCAATTTGGCCAGCGCGTATTCTATAATAAACTTAACTGGACCAGAATATTCAATTTGGTTTATTTTTTCTTCAGCAGCTTCAAAATTATCTTTTGGATATAGAATATTTATTATATTGCAATTAAGCAGTGGTTCTAGTATACAGGAACATTGGTCAATAGTAGATTTAAAAATTGGTTCATTCTGATATAAATCCAACCCCATATTTACATATTGAGAACCTTGGCCGGAAAACATAAAAACAATAGGTCTTTCCGAACCTTCACTGAAATAAGTCTCTAATTGATTGGAATCCGGATCAGAGAGAATACTAATGGCTTCTTTTATATTTGAACAGGTGATTGTTTTCCTATACTCGAAAGGTTTTCTACCTAATTGCAATGTATATGCAACATCTGCAATATTTAAATTCAATTCATTTTTAAAAAAATTTAATAAATCCTTTGTTTTGACATCAAGAGCTTCTTCGGTCTTTGCAGATAAAGGCAATACAAAATATTGTTTGCTACTTTTCGATGATTCAATTATTTCAGGTTCTTCTAAAATTATATGAACATTTGTTCCTCCAATACCAAAGGAACTTACACCTGCCCTAACGGGATGTTGTGAGCTTTCCCATTTTTGCAATTTATTATTTACATAAAAAGGACTATCAGTAAAGTCCATTTTCGGATTTGGTTTGGTAAAATTAATAGTTGGAGGAATTACTTTATTTTTTATTGCTAGAATGGTTTTTATCATTCCTGCTATTCCTGCTGCCCTATTTAAATGCCCTATATTTGATTTTATTGAACCTATTGAACAGTATCCCTTTTTATCATCTGTGTTAAATGCCCTTTTTAGGGCTTCAAATTCAACAGGATCGCCTAATGTTGTTCCTGTTCCGTGTGCTTCTATATAACTTATGCTTTCTGCCTC
>CAZWGG010000259.1:0-7426 GCA_964633305.1 uncultured Bacteroidales bacterium | reverse complement strand
TCATATCTTCTGTATATACTCTTGAATTATCAGGAAGTGTATTTTCCAGGTAATTAAAAAGCAATCTTTCTCCCGGTCCTATGAAAACTTTATCAATAATATTTTGAGATATATCCAATAACTTATTAAAGTTATCTGTTCCAATTGCATGCGTGTCAATAAATGCCCCTCCGCCAACACCTGTCTTAATATCCTTTGAGATGCTTTTTACTATTTGAAAAAAATAAATTGTTAGAGGAATATTAGTTTTATAAATAGTTGCCCCAACAAAATATGGATTATGGTAGTTAATTAAATAAGTAGTATACTCTTTAAGGATATTTAAATACCTATTTATTTCATCGTATATTCCATTAATAATTTTTTCACTTGGCTCTACATAAAACCATTTATTTATTATTTGTTTTAAATACAGATGATACTTTTTCATATCATCACAGTAAATATGTAACATTAGGTTTGCCCTAAACACCTCATGACCAATATTATAGAATGTTCCTCTTTTTTCTTGGGGAACAATTTTTTTAAGAAAATCAAAATAATTATAGTAAAATTGCAGTGATTCTGTTTTTACGTTTAAATCAACAATTTGGACTTTATAATTTCTTATTTCGAGATAACTTTTCAGAACTGACAGACCGGTTGGTGGTATAACAGGACTCCAATAAGGCAGTATAGTTAAAAGAATTCTTTTTTGTTGCATATCGATTATTTTATAATTTAAAATCATCAACATATAAATCTTCGTAAGTTTTTGTTTCTGTTTCCGAAAGACTATGAGATAGTTTTATGTCGTTTAACAAGATATTAGTATTAGAAAGTACTTGTTTAGTAATTTCTTCATAATGTTTTGCCATTGTTTGTATCGTAGTTTTCTTGAAAAGTTCCGTCGAATACCTTATCCTTACTGATAATGTTTCTTTATTTTCAAAGATCATAAAATGCAAATCGTATTTAGCAAATTTCAGTTTTTCATACGGGAGGACTTTTATTCCACAAAATTCATTAATCTCAGGTCCTTTTATATTCATAGAAAATTCCGTGTCAAACAATGGATTATTTGTAAGACTGCCTTTTATTCCCAATAGCTCTATAAGTGATTCAAATTGATAATCTTGGTTCTCAAAGGCTTTAATGGTATTATTTTTAACATCAATAGAGAAATCATTAAAACTTGAGGTATTGCTGATTTTATTTCGTAAAGCAAGCATATTAATAAATACTCCCATAACATTGTTCAAATCTGCATGGTTTCTCCCTGTTACCGGGGTTCCTATTGTTATGTCATTTTGTTTGGTATATTTTGAGATAAGAATCAGGTATATGGATAGAAAAAACATAAACAATGTGGTTCCATGCGTAGAATTATACATTTTAACTTTTTGAAAAAGATCATTTTCTATTTCCAAGAAAAAATCGTCTCCTTTATCATAATTTCTTATTTGAGGTCTTTCAAAATCAACAGGGAGCTTTAATTCCGGAACAGGGTGTTTATACAGATCATGCCAATAATTTTCCTGAGTTTTTATTAATCCGGAATCAAATAACCTGTTTTGCCAATTAGAATAGTCTTTATATTGAAGATTTATTTCAGGCAACTCATTTTTTGAATACATCGCAATAAACTCTTTAATTATTAACATCTGGGAAATGGCATCGGAGATTATATGGTGTAAATCCAACATAAAAAGATGTTTGTCTTCTTCTGTTTTTATTATAAAAACCCTAATTAACAAATCTTTATCGAGATTAAATGGTCTTCTTAGCCGATATACAAAATCTTTAATTTCATTTATACTTTTATGATATACTTTTACTTTGAAATTTGTTTTAGCATTAATCTTTTGTATTATCGTATTTCCCTTATGTATAAAATTTGTTCTAAGAATTTCATGTCGAGTAATTAATCTTTCAAAAATTTCATTTATAAGTGAAATATTAATGCTTCCAATTAACCAAACAATCGATGTATTATTATAGCTAGTTGTTTTTTGGTTTTTTACCTGCGCTAAATAAATACGGCTTTGTGCCGATGATAATTTATAGAATTCTCTTTTTTCTGCCAGGGTAATAGAATTGTATTTTACTTTATTTGATTGTTGGATAAAATTTGAAATGGCAGCAATTGTGGGATATTCGAAAATATCATTAAGCCTTAATTTAATTCTAAGTCTTTTATGTACTTTTAATATTAGATTATTTACTTTTAAAGAATTACCTCCCAAGTCGAAAAAGTCGGCTAATATACTTATTTTATTTTTTTCAATTTCAAGGATTTCTGACCATAACTTTACTAATTCTTTCTCGGTTTCATTTCTTGGCAAAACGAAAGTAACCTTTTTAAACCTGTCAGGATCAGGTAATGCACTTCGATCTATCTTTCCATTGGGTGTTAAGGGAAACGAATCAAGCCGGATAAAATTATGTGGGATCATATAATCCGGGATAACATGTTGCAGGTTAGTTCTGAGTTGCTCTCCTGATACTCCTTTTACAGCAACATAATAACAATTAATAATATCGTTACCATTTTTATCGACTTTGTGATCAATATATACTTCATTAATTAATTCATTTTGTAGTAATTGGAGTTCAATTTCTTCAATCTCAACCCTATTTCCATTGATCTTAACCTGCCGGTCTTTTCTTCCCAGTAACTCAATATTTCCATCCGGTAAAATCCTCCCCAAGTCCCCTGTTTTGTAAAATATATCATTTGGTTCTTTAGTAAATGGATTTGGAATAAATTTTTCTTTATCCGATTCCGATCCATTATAATATCCGTGTGTAAAATACGGAGAACGAATAAATATTTCACCAATTACACCTTTTGGTAAAGGATTCATATTCTCATCCATGATATATATTCTGGCCCCTTTAATTGGTATACCAATGGGAACAACAGCTTTCTTTGTATCAGTGTATTTTATTTTATAATACGTTTTTATCATTGTTGTTTCAGTGGTACCATAAAAATTGTATAGTTGAATACGTTCACCAAGTTTATTAAACCAGTTTTTTAAAGTTTGAGGTTGTATTTTTTCTCCCGAGAGAAAAACATAAGCAAGAGATTTATAATTATGTTGTGAGATAAAAGAATGGTTTATTTGTTTAAAAAAGCTTGGAACACAGTGTATGGCATTAATCCCGGTTTTCTCAATCCAATTTGTTAAGGATACCGGGTCATAAAATATACTGCTGTCAGGAGAAATACAGATAGTGGCTCCTGAGCACAGGGGTACAAATATATCTCGCAAAAATGCATCAAAACCAACATTGATAAACTGACTGAATTTATATGTTTTGTTAACCGAGAATGTCTCAATTTCCCAATTAATAAATTGCCATAAGCTTATATTTTTACCAACAATTGCTTTGGGTATCCCACTGCTTCCGGATGTAAAGTATATATATATTTTATCATCTTTAAAATAATTTTTGCATCCGGGGTTAAAGTAGTCGTTTTCTTGACCCGATATATTTGATAAAATAGAATTGAATATTTTAAAATTACTATTACTTGAAAAACCTCTAATTTCATCGTATCCCTTGTCGGTATATATGTAATTCAATTTTATAGATTTGGCCATAGCAACTCTTCGTTTATATGGCAAATTTGTGTCAAAGGGAACAAACACACATCGTGCTTTTAAGATACCCAAAATAGCGAGGATAGTATCTGTTTTATTGTTACAGTGAATTCCAATAAATGAATGCTCTGGCACAGAAGCTTTGATTATATCTTGTGCTATTATATCCGATAACCGGTCAAGCTCTTTATATGTAAAATATTGCCGGCCGTTTTGGATAGCAACGCGAGAAGAATTTTTCCCGATTGATTCAAATAAAAAGTTTTGAAATGAATTTTCCTGTCCCTTCATTCAATATTCTTTTATATTTAGATATATCCGACTAAAACTCATTCGATAAATCGTCGTAACCTGATATTAATTCAGTTACTTCATCTTCATTGTTCAATACAATATCACCCAATTTAATTTTAGGATTTTCACAAACTATTTTTATTATTTCCAGGTAATACCCGATAAATTGATTGATAGTATCTTCTTTAAATAAAGAAAGGTTATAGTCCATCGTGAATTTTATTTTTTCAGGATATTCGACAGCGGACAACTCCATATCACATTTTGAATGCTTGTTCTTAAAACTAAAATCAAATGGTTTGTCTTTTAAGTTCAATTTATCATGACCGGTATCTTCATTCTTCAAAAAATTAAACATTACATCAAAAAGGGGATTTCTACTAAAATCTCTTTCTTTAATAATCTCATCAACTAAGTCATCAAATTGGTAATCTTGATTTTCAAATACCTCAATAGTTTTATATTTCAATTGTTCAAGATAATCAATGAAGCTAAGATTGTTTGTTGGGCTGGTTCTAAGAACAATTGTATTTACAAACATTCCTATTATTGATTCCAGATCAGCATGCGACCTTCCTGTTACAGGAATTCCCACAAGCATATCCTTCCGGTTGCTAAGTTTTGATAACAAGATGGTCCAGAAAGAAAGCAATGTGGTAAATAAGGAAGTATTATTACTTTTTGAAATTTTATTAAGCCATTCTTTTTGTTCACCGGTTATTTCAAAAATTAGTGAATCTCCTTTATTGGTTTGTTTTTCAGGCCTTTCAAAATCATAAGGTAAACTAAGCGGCACAATGTTTCCTTGTAATTCATTTAACCAATATTCTTTTTGTTTGGCAAGTATTTTCGAATAACCCTTATTCATTTGCCATTCTGCATAATCTTTGTACTGGAGTATGCCGGGTTGCATTTTTTTGGAAGATAGCATATCCCGGATTTGCCGCTTTACAATTTTAAGTGAAAAGGCATCTGCAATAATGTGGTGTATATCAATTAACAGAAGTTTATTTTCCTCATTTAATTCTATTAAGCTTACCCGTAATAAGGGTGCTTCACTTAAATTAAAAGGACGGATAAATGATTTTTTATACAGCTCAATATCTTTTATGCTGTTTGATTGAATATATTCTATATTAAAATCTACTTTAGGATGGATGTATTGAACTAATTCTCCATTTATCCTGTGAAAAGATGTCCTGAAAATTTCGTGGTTATCTATCAATTCACAAAGTACTTGATTGATCGATTGACCATTATAACTTTCATCGAGCCATTGCAATATTGAAATATTATATGCCGTACTATCCTGGTTTAATTCATACAGTAAAAAAAGTCTGCGTTGTACCGAGGATAGTTTATAATATTCTTTTTTTTCAGTTTGTTTAATTTTATAATATTCTTTTCTTTTTGATTCAAAAATATGTTTTGATTGTTCAATAAGTGTAGGATGATTAAAAATTAGTTCGAGTGGTAATTTTGTCCCGAATACTTTGTGAATTCGCGTAATAAGTAAAATGATACTTATTGAATGCCCCCCCAGATTAAAAAAGTCGGAATGAACACCAATCTTTTCTTTCTCAACATCTAAAACATTCGACCACACTTCAGCTAATTGAATTTCAATTTCATTTCCTGGGGCAATAAAATCATTATTAAATTCCTGCGATTGTAATTTTAGCAAGGCATTAAAATCCAGTTTACCATTAACTGTTGTTGGAAATTCGTCTATTCGAGTAAATTGAAGGGGAACCATATAGGTTGGCAAGAATTTTGACAAAGTTTCTTTTAATGAGGTAATTTCAGCCCCGGATTCAGACAGGTAGAAAGCACATAAATGTTTATCGTTTTTTCTATCAACAACAATTACTTTTGAATCTTTTATACCATCTATCTTTCTTAAATTATATTCTATTTCATCTAATTCTATTCTATGTCCCCTTATTTTAACCTGGTTGTCAATTCTCCCAAGAAATTCTATATTTCCATCATCCGTCCATTTGGCTAAGTCCCCGGTTTTATAAATAAGTTTTTTAGGATTTAATGGGTTCACAATAAATTTTGCCTGGGTTTGTTCATTGTTGTTAATATAGCCCCTTGCTAATCCAACTCCTGATATACATAGTTCGCCGGGAATACCAATTGGCTGTAATTCAAGATTTTTGTCAAGTATTAACAGTTCTATGTTATCAATAGGTTTTCCAATAGGAACACTATTTACTTTTTTACCAGGACAATTGTAATAAGTAACATCTACAGTCGCTTCCGTTGGCCCATATAAATTAATCAGCTGTGTTCCTATTTTTTTTCTTATGGAATTATTAAAAATATTCACTTGATCACTTTGTAAAGCTTCACCGCTTGTAAAAACTTTTTTTAAACTTTTTAGTTTGTCCAGTTGAGAACTATCATCCAATACATTTAAGAATGCTTTCAACATGGTTGGTACAAAATGAACAATTGAAATATTGTTATTCCAAATGGTATCAATTATACAATGAGGTTCTTTTTCTCCTCCCGGTTTTAAGAGGCACAAAGTACTTCCGCTCCATATCCACCAAAACAGTTCCCATACCGAAACATCAAAGACAATGGGTGTTTTTTGCAAAATAGTATCATTTATTCCAATTGGATACGATTTTTGCATCCAGTTTAACCTGTTCACCACTGATCTGTGTTCAACCATTACTCCTTTTGGTTTGCCTGTTGACCCTGATGTATATATTACGTATACTAAATTGTTGGTTTTAACAGTCCTGCAAGCATCGCTTTTTTCAACATTATAAATTCTTCTATTTTGTAAATTGGTTACAAAACATTTATAATCATCATCTTCATCTTGTTGAACTAATAATACTTTACAGTTACTATCAGAAATTATATGTTTTTTCCTCTCGGAAGGATATTCGGAATTTATTGGAACATATACCCCACCGCATTTTATTATCCCATATATACCAATCATCATTTCAAGGGAACGGTCAGCCATTATTCCCACCCTATCTTCGAGATGAATACCTTTTTGAATTAAATAATTCGCAAGGAGCCCTGATCTAATATCTAATTCTTTAAAACTTAAATATTTATTTTTCGATACTATGGCAATACGACCGGGGGTTTTTATTACCTGTTCATTAAATATGTCTATAATAGTTTTTTTATCAGGGAATTCCGCTTTTGTGTCGTTAAAACTGAAAAGAATTTTTTGTTTTACATCTTCACCAATAATTTCAGTCTTATTAATTTTTGATTGTGGATTACGTAATATTTTCTTTAAAACCCTAACAAAATAAGTAGAGATACTTAGTATTGTATTCTTTGAAATGGCTTCATTTACGTAAAGCAGGTTTAAGTTTAATCCATTGTAATAATTAATGAAAAAATCAATTAAACTATTAGTAGCAGTAAATTTGTCATCATTAATTTTTATATCGTAAGAATTTTGTCTGTTTACACTTTCAACCAACGATTTATCCAATGAATCAACAACATAAAAATCTATTAAAATAAATAGAATATCGAAAATAGGATTTTTCCCCCTC
>CAZWGG010000258.1:0-7459 GCA_964633305.1 uncultured Bacteroidales bacterium | reverse complement strand
TTGACGTTTTCTTATCAAAGATTTTAAAAAATAGGAGTTTTCTGGCAGGCACTAATTAATAAATATGTGTGAACAAATTTATCATTTTTCAAGCCACGATTTAAAATGCTGTACTTTTTCCCTGCTCACAATTATATTTTTTTCTTCGCTATTCAATAGTTTAATCCGAAGTCGGCTGTTTGTATAAAAAATAATGTCCTTTATTGAATGTAATGAAACAATGTATTGCCGGTTAACCCGAAAAAACAGTAAAGGATCAAGTAATTCTTCCAACTGGTCAAGCGAATAGTTTATTGCATATTCTCTTTTAGCAACCGTTTGTAAAAAAGAAGATTTTTCCATACTGAAAATACAATTTATATCTTCAACAGGAATGATTTTAATATGTTCCCCTACTTTAATAACGAATTTACTTTTATACTCTTTGGTAAATGATTTTAAAATTTTATCAAATACTTGTTGAGGATACGTATAAACCTTTTGGTTAAAGGAACTATTCTTGAATTTATCGATAGCATATTTTAATTCGTCAAAATCAATAGGTTTCAACAAATAATCGATGCTGTTTACCTTAAATGCTTTCAGTGTATAGTCTTCATAAGCTGTTGTAAAAATTACGGGGGAATTTACTACTGTTTCTTCAAAAATTTCAAAACTCAGACCATCAGACAGTTGAATATCCATAAATAGTATATCAGGTTGTTCATTCGTATTAAACCAGTTTACTGCCTTTTTTACCGATTGAATAACAACTTTCACTTCAATATTCTTATCGTATCTCAAAAGCAGGTCATTCAACCGTTCTGCCGCTACTTTTTCATCTTCAATAATAACACAAGTCATACTTTTGTTATGTTATTTTGTACCGTATAATTCAAGAAACTAAACTTTTGATTTCCAGCTTTGGAAGTTTGACAATAAATTCATCTTGATTTTCTATTATCTCCACTTTTTTAATTGAAAGAATTTCATACCGCTTATACAAATTATCCAGACCTATCTGTGAATTTTTTTGTATTGCTTTCTTCTTCTGGAGGTTGTTTTTCAGAATATAAAAATCATTATCATCGATTAATTCTATTTGCAGCGGTTCATCGTCTGAAATAATGTTGTGCTTTATGGCATTCTCAAGTAACAATTGGAGTGCCAGCGGAGCCACGTATCCATCCATTGAAGATATATTAATTGTAAATGTTAAGCCCTTGCCGTACCTCATTTTTTGCAGGTAAATATAATCTTCCACAAATTCCAGTTCCTCCGATATATTTACGGCGTCTTTATCTTTTTGTTCCAGCACATACCGATATATATCAGACAATTTCTTAATGTATTTGGTGGCCAACTTACTATCTTTTTCTACAATTCCTGTTAGTGTATTTAATGTATTGAATAAAAAATGAGGATTAACCTGGTTTTTCAAGGCTTCATATTTAGCCATTAAGTTTTCTTGTTTAAGTTTTTCTTCGCTTTTCAATGTTTCCATCCAATACTTAGCCAGATATTTTGAATAAAATACACCAAGGACAGCTAAATCAATAGTCATTCCAAAAAAAGCCGGCCCTAACATATGACCTATAAGATGTTCTGAAGGTACCTTAAATACGTATTTATGAAAAATAAAAGGTATGGTTAAACTAATAATAATACCATAAAATAAGTAAATTAACAATGTTATTGTATTGGCATTTAGCGCATTTTTCTGCCAATTAAGGTATTTACCTGTTAATTTACCAATTACTAGGTTTCCTCTCCAGTAAAAAAAACCAAATGAAGCACTATAAGAAACATTTGTAATAAAATAATTAAATGAAGAAAATAATTTTTTCCCAGCAAACGGATAAGAAATAAAAACAGAACTAATTAGTAAAATAGAAAATCCAATGATTTCGCTTTTTAGTTTTGATTTTTTCATACCGTAAAATTACTATTAAAATTGTTTTTTTTTATGCAATGAAGTTCATCACAAATTCGAAACCTTCTCACATCTTTTCAGTAATTCCCGGTTATATTCTTTTCCCCAGTCGGGCATAAGTTCATTTTTCTTTTCAAATTTATCATACAATTCTTCTGCTTTGGAAAACAAGGGGCAAGCAGCTTTCATTCCACCTCCGTAGGCTTCGGGCGTATGCATTACATTCATTCCTTTCAAAGAATAGGGTCTTGGATTTAACGGGTTCAATTCTATTGATTTGTCAAATGCTTCATTTGCCTTTGCAGAATAGGTTGGTGCATTGTTTTGGAAATCAAGAGTGATCATACCCTGGTAAAACATACCTTGAAGCGAATAAATCTCTGATTCGTAAGGCTCTATTTTAACCAATTTATCAACAAAGCTTTCAGCAATATTCAACAGTTTTTCCTTATGTTCTGTGTTTTCCTCTCTAAAAGCAAGTTGGATATAACAATAAGCAGTGTAATAACCAGGCAACCACTTATCTTCTTCTGTACTGGCAATTCGCTCAAAGTAATTAGCTATTTTCTGAAAATCTTCCAAACTGCTGCTTTTATTCAAAGAGTCTAGCCCATCAAGCATGGCTTTTTCATAGTTTGATTGTGAAAATACATGGAAGAATAAACAACTAAATGATAAAAATAATGCAATTGTTTTCATGATTTTTTTGATTTTAATTATTAATTAAGTAATTGATATAAAAATTCCTATAATAAATGTTCTTTTTGCATAAGGTTGTAAAGGATGCGCCTGGTAAGTTCCCGATTCATCAGGTTCTTGTTCGAAACGATAACCGAAAACATTATTAAAGCCTAAAATATTGGTACAAGAAAGATACACAATGGTAAAATTCCCAAAAATACTGGTTAAATGACTAAGGCTTATACTCAGGTCATTAAATGATTTTGTTTTCCCTGTTAAAAATCCAGATTGATTCGGATCATTATACGGCCTTCCGCTTCTGAATTTATATGATAAACTTAATTGTGTCTCAATCACAGAAAACCAATATTTATATACAACAGAAAGATTATGCTTTGAAACAAAGACCGGTGTTGCCACGATGGGATAATCTTTGTATTTTCTTTTAGCATCAACATAAGAATAAGAAATCCAGTAGTCTGCCCTGTTAAAAGTTTTTTTATCACGCCAGAAAATATCAATACCATTCGAATGGCCATAACCGTTGTTCACAAAATTGGTGTACTGGGTTATTTCATCTGTATTATACCTAACCAGGTTATTGTATTTTTTATGATAAGCTTCAATCCTGAAAATTCTTTTGTTTTTGGTATATTGGTAGTTCATAATATAATGCAAAGCATTTTCAAAAGACAGGCTATCGGTATATTTCAAATAGTCGGTATGTACATGTTGATAAAATTTTCCATAGGCTATTGATATCTGGTGGGCTTTATTTATTTTATAGGCAAATGAAACTCTTGGGGCAACATTGGCCCTATTAATATAACTTGAGTATTCGGCACGTCCTCCGACTCTCACAGCAACCTGATCAGTTAACTTTAAATCCGATTCGGCATATCCGGCAACTAAGAAATCTTTAAAATTTAATACATATCTATTTAATTGTAATCCTTCAAAATACTCCTGGTAACTATTCATATAAAACTGTTCTGTACCAAACTTAACTGTCAGCTTATTTGAAGGATAATTAACCAGCCCCAGCTTAATGTGGTATGATTTTAAAATATCGCTACTTTTGTCATAATTAATATCATATTTCTCCTTTGAATAATTATAGGCAATCCCGGTTTTTACTATCCATTTTTCATTAAACCTCGTATTATAGGTAGCTTTGTAAAAGAAATTCTCATCTCTCATTCCTATCCTGTCAATGGTATCGTTAACATAATTTTTGTAATTCAATACGCTTTGCGAGTTTGAATATGAAAGAAATGATTTTATCATGCCGTATTCACCTGTTTTTTGTCGGAAACGAAATTGGCCGCTATAGCTTTCAGGTACTTTTTCCCAGTCAAGATTATGCTTGGCCATGGCAAAATAAGGGGCAAGGTTGTTATAATTGGCTTCTAGTGTAAACGATGAAGTATTCATCTTTTGGGTATGCGCCAATCCGGCACCAACGTTTAAAAGCGATATACTGGTTAGTGTTTCATCAGCAAGCCCGTTGGTGTTTAGCACTAAAACAGAAGATAAAGCCTGGCCGTATTCGGCAGAATACCCCCCGGTACTAAACATAACACCGTTGAATAAAAATGGGGAAAATCTTCCACGGGCAGGTATATCAGGCATTCTTGAAGTATACGGCGACGAAATTAATACGCCGTCCATAAAAGTTTTCATTTCGGAGCTCTCCCCTCCCCTAACTATTATTTTACCTGTTTCTCCTTCTTTTTGTGCACCGGGCAGCATATTAAGCGCCCCGTATATATCACCCTCGGCATTTGCCGTTGTCAAAATATCTAACGAACTTAGTAATACTGCACGTTTTTTATCCCCTGCTTCAAATGAGCCGGCAGTAATAACTACCTGGTCAAGTTCACCGGTCGATTCAACCAATGCAAAATTTAACTGAATACTATAAGTTTTTAATACAATTGGTTTTTCTATGGTTTGATAGCCCATATATTTAACAATAAGAACCTGGCTGTCTTTTAATGTGGTTTGTATACTGTAAAATCCATTTGTATCGGATGTTGTCCCGGTATATGTTCCTTTAAAATAAATATTTGCACCTACCAACGGATTATTTTTCTTGTCGCTCACTTTTCCCTTAATTATAGTTTGAGCAGACAGGAACGTACAGTTCAATGAAAAAAGAAAATATAATAGTATCTTCATTATAAAAACTTATTTAAAATTTCAATACAAATCTTATGATTAATAAGCTTTTAAGAAAAAAAAACTTGCCGGATTGTAGGATTATATGGATGAGTTGCAGAAAGTTTGGGAAGAAGCAATTTTGAAGGATTTCAAATTGTTAAAATACATACGTTTTCTTACAAGCACTAGATAGAAATGTTTTGCTTGTTATTTTTTCCTTCTGTAATTCTGCCTCGATAGTCCCCAATAGTTTTTCCGGCTTTTTACCGTAAATAATTTAAATTCGGGAAGTAATAAGGCGGTAAGGTTTTTGCCATAACAACAGCCGGTATCAATTAAATAGATTTTATCATTAATAATTAAAGGCTTTTCCCCCAACTAAGCCTATGTGTCCTAAACAAGTAAAACAAAAAATAAAACCCGCAATGCTGGTGCGAGTTTGCAACTCGTACCCTGCGAATGCAGGCTATCAGCACAACAATTCCTACAGCAAACTTGGAAAAAAACACACAAGGTAGTTTTAACTACTACCCAACCCCTCAGCTTAAAGAAATGAATAAAAAAAGCCGGTTATTGATATTGAAAAACAATATCATTCCTGTAAAATTTTTGTCCTTTCCCTTTTTCCGAAATATGGCATAAAACCTTGTGTTGGGTTCCTTGCTTAATAATTATTTTATAATTTAATTGCCAATTTGCAATAGAATCCTGGTTAAAAAATATAAACCTGTACCTGTTCGACTGGTCTAATGAAATAGGATCACTCTCTGGCGGAACAGTAAATAATAAATTAGCATGATTATTAATAACAGAATATACCTCCAAACTTGGATGGCAAGGCAACGGTATTAATAACGGTGTTTGTCCTTCCGGGACTTTTATGGTTGAACATGGATAATTATCCGGCATATTAAATAGCTTTAATTGAAAATCCTGAAATGGTCAAATATGCTTTTCCTTTCTTAATTTTATCAATACTAACCGTTAGTTTTTGATGGTAATCGATATCAACAGATGATTGCTCCAGTTTTGACATCCTTAACATCTTTTGTTTTCCTACTTTGGGGTTAAGTCTCACCAAATATGACTTATCATCGCCCACTTCTTCAATACTTAAGCTTTTTATCCATTCCTGGTTTACTTCCACCAACTCGCCAACTGGTATTTTAAGTTTTAAAGGTCGTTTATATGAAAACAAATCAACTTTAAAAGAGGCCGGATAATATCCAAAAACCAGGTCACTTCCCTTAATGGTATAATTGAGCCCGCCTGTTAAGCTTCTGGCGGTTGAAATATCTATTTTATATTTTTCTGTAAACCCTGCTTTTAACGCAGCTTCAAGTTTATTGTCTATTGAATCGGTATATGTGATAACTACAGAGTCGGCTTTATAGGCTTCAATAGCTAATTTACTGTCATTTCTTTCAAACGATTCCAAATAATCAAGGCACGTTTCACCTATGGTAAAATTTACTTTTGTAAAATCAACCCTGAACACTTTAACTCCATGGGCTTTAACCGTGTATTTCAAATTATTTAAGGTTGATACGGCAATATTTGCAGATAAGGCAACTTTTTCCGAGAACTCACCTTGAAATAAAGCATTTATGCTGTTTGATATATTTCTCTCGAACTTACCTGATAAATCATCGGGGGCTTTTTCCCATATTAATAATGAATCGGCTGAAGCCACACAACCTTTATCAATACCATTTTTTGTATAGGTAAAAGGTGGGGTTATCCCTGCCATTGGCCTGTCAAGAATTTGTATGCTCCGTGGGGCCTCAATTTTAAACTCTTCCGGTTTATCTTTACAACTTAACAACAACAATGCGAGTAGACTAAATAATGCTATTTGTTTCATTTTTTCTGGATTTTGATTAGTACGTATTATTTATTATTATTTTACAGATATGCTTTCAACTTGCAACTAACTTAGTGCAAAAACGTTCTCAATCCCTTTATCTGCATGTTAACATACTTCAAATATAAGACTTTTCATTTAATGTGATGTACTTTTTAGAAGTTTTTTTTCTGCCTAAGTATTTGATATAAATATATATAAAGAGTTAGTATAAGATGGTTATACGTATCAACAAGTTGAAATAAATTGTTACAAGTTCTATTAAATGATCTACACCCATAACGAGTTGTTTTGTACTTATTTTTTACTTTTATAATTCTGCCTCGATAGTCCCCAATAGTTTTTCCTGCTTTTTACCGTAAATAATTTAAATTCTGGAAGTAATAAGGCAGTAAGGTTTTTGCCATAGCAACAACCGGTATCAATTAAATAAATTTTATCATTAATAATTAAAGGCTTTCCTTCTTTTGAATAATCGTGGTGACCGGCAATTATGGGTTTATCACCATGGTCATATTCATACCAGGGTTTCGGATATTTTTTATTCAGGTATATATCACCCGACATGGCCCCGATAAGCACGCTTTTCTTCTGGTCCACAAGTTTGATACCAGGTTCTAACAAGCCATGTATCAATATAACATCCTGAAGTTCAAGGTATTCAGGAAAACTTTCAAAATATTGAACAATATCCTGGTAATTTTTCGGTGAAACCTGCTCTATAAACATTTCCTGTGAAGGTGACCGGGGCAAACTATGAGAAAATATGCGGATGTGTTTTGCTTCATGGTTACCCATAACGCTGCTGGCATTATTTTGCGACATGAAAAAATTAACTG